>JAEDOB010000295.1 GCA_016302225.1 Oscillospiraceae bacterium
GTACCGCTTTATTTCCTCGGAATTTTCCATAACACCCGCACAAACGCAGTCGGCGGAACGTTCCGAGAAAAATCCGTAAAAGTCCGTCAAACCGAAGGTAAACAGGTTATCGCAAGCCATTATCAGCAGATCGTCGTCAATTTTTCCGTTTTCTATTGCATAGACAATATCCCCCACAGCACCCAGCCTGTCGGTTTCGGAGGAGGTTCCGTCGTCCAGCACAGTGACCTTTACGGGGGAAGAAAAATTATCCGCCCACTCCTTTATCATATGATAAAAACGGTGGTTCACAACAATAACTATCTCGTCAATGTCGGATATTTCCGCAATTTTTCCCGCAATAATATCCAGCATTGTCCCCCCGCCTATGGGAAGGAGCGCCTTGGGACAGTTAAGTGTAAGAGGGTACATTCTCGTGGCATATCCTGCCGCTAAGATCAAAGCCTTCATTTGACCACCCTTTCAAACATTTTTTCAATTTATAGCTTGTTAAAAATCGCCATTATCTGCTCGGACTTCGGCAAAAATTCCGAAAATGCCCTTGCACTTCCCGAAGCAATGCCCAGCTTTAAGGCGTAGTCATAGCCGTTTTTCTCGGGATCGCCCGCTAAAAATCCCGCAAGCATCGCATCTCCCGCACCGACGGAATTTACCACCTGACCAACGGGAGCGTCCATAATATGTACATCGCCGTTGCCGTCAAGGAGCAGGGCACCGTCCCCCGCCATGGAAACAAGGACGTTTTCCGCACCCATTCCACGTAAAATTTCCGCATATTCCGTCACCCTTGCAATAAGCTCGTCCGTGTCGCTTATTTCCGCAAGGCTCTCCCCGAAAAGCTCGCCCAGCTCCATATGATTGGGCTTTACAAGGAACGGCTTGTGCGCCAAAGCCTTCAAAAGCAGGTCCTTTTCGGCGTCAACAACGAACTTAACGCCCCGACCCTTCAAATTTTCCATAATGCTTGAGTAAATATCTGCGGGCATGGTCTTGGGGATACTTCCCGCCAGCACCAGAATATCCCCGCTTTGCAGCTTGTCCAGCCTTTCGGACAGCTTCTGCCTTGCCTCCTCGTCAACGGGAGGGCCTCCCGCATTCAGCTCGGTTTCCCCGCCGCTTTCCTTCAGCTTAACGTTTATGCGGGAATTTCCCTCTTTAAGGCGGATAAATTCGCAGCGGCAGCCGCTTTCGGTCATAAGCCGCTCAATCTCATTTCCCGTAAATCCCGCCGTAAAGCCCAGCGCAACATTGTCAACGCCCAGCCCCGACAGCACAGAGGACACGTTCAGTCCCTTACCGCCCGCCAGATACATCTCCTCGGAGGTGCGGTTTGTAAAGCCCTTTTTCATAGTCCCCAGCTTCATAACATAGTCAAGTGCGGGGTTAAATGTTACCGTATATATCATAAAAACATCTCCTATAATTTCAAATCGACTTCTTTTCCGACACAAATGGAATTTTCCGTTACAACGCTGTCAAAAACCATTACCCGAACGCCGCATTTTACGGCATTTTCCAAAGCTTCTGCAAACTGCTTGTCCGTTTCCCGATTAGGCTCAAAGTGCCTTATATCCGACATCTGCACCAAAAAGAAAACATACGCCCCTAACCCCGCCTTTGCCGCCTCGGACAGCTCGTTCAGATGCTTTCTGCCCCTTTCGGTAGGCGCATCGGGGAAATATGCAACGCCGTCCCGTTCCAGCGTAACGCCCTTGACTTCAAGGAATGACCGCCGTTCCCCGTTATCAATGCAAAAGTCGAACCGTGACGAACCGTATGTGACCTCGCTTTTGATATTCCCCTCAAATATCCTCGGCAGAAACTCCCCCACCGCCTTGTTCGGCACCTGACTGTCCATGTTGATAAGCCTGCCGTTTTTGATGACCGAAATCAGGTCAAACTCGGTTTTCCGCTTGCCGACAGGGAACTGCTGAACGAAAATTTCGGCGTTCGGGACAAGCAGCTCACGGCATCTGCCCGTGTTTTTCACGTGGCAAATTTTCCGCTCTCCGTCAACGTCTATCTCCGCAATAAACCTGTTGGGACGGCTGAGAAATCTCGCCTTAACAATATTTTCGTAAACCATCAGCTTGCGGTAATAGCCATTTTTGCCTTGTTGACGATAGTTTTGTCGTTCTCGTAGGTCAGCACGGAGGTGGCATGGCAGATGTCGACCCATTTTATCTGAGCGATCTCCTCCTCTTGTGGAACATACTCGAAATTTTTCGCCTTTGCGATAAAGTAGACAACCACCTTCTGGGTGTCCTTCCTCGGAAAATAGGTGACGGTTTCCCTGAATGTTGGGTCAATGATAATGTCAATGCCCGTTTCCTCTTTGACCTCACGAAGGGCGGTTTCTACCTCGGTTTCCCCTTCCTCAACGTGCCCCTTGGGGAATGACCAATGCCCGCTGTTGACGTGCTTTATCAGCAGAATTTCCAGATTTCCGTGGTGTCTGCGGTAGACGATAGCCCCGCAGGATTTTTCTAAAATCATAATTAGCGGTTTCCTTTCTGCCTTAAACCGGAAATATTATCCAATTTAAGGGCGTTATAAGTTTAGTTAGTTTAATTATACCACAAAAAATCTAGTTTGTCTTTAGTTTTTTGAAAAAAATTATAAAAA
>JAEDOB010000296.1 GCA_016302225.1 Oscillospiraceae bacterium
GAAGAATTTGCACATAGAGGCAGAAGATTTGGAGGAGTATGATATATGGCTGTCAGATTGATCACTGCCGCTGTGGGGATTGCGGTCGGAATAGGCGTGCTGTTCCTGTCCGACACCATGTTTTTTTACATTGTTCTGGCAACTATCAGTTTGTTTATTATCCACGAGCTGTTCACTGCCGAAGAATGCAAAGAGTATAAGAGCGAATGTATAACCTGTTACCTTTACACGGTATGCGTTCATCTGTTTCTCGGCTTTGAAACGCTTATGGACTTTGACAGGTTCTGGAGATATTTGCTTAGCATATTATGCGTATTTTTGCTGTTTGCGCTGTTCGTTATTGACAAAAAGCGGATCCCGTTTGACAAGCTTTGCGTTATGGCGGCATCGGCGGTTCTTGTAAACGGTTCTATTTCCTGTATCGGAACTGTCAAGAATTACAGCGATGTTCACGGCGTTTGCTATGTTGTTCTGGTTCTGGCGGGCGCATGGCTGGGTGACGCAGGTGCGTATTTTGTGGGAAGTGCTATCGGTAAGCACAAGCTTTGCCCCGATATTTCGCCTAAGAAAACCGTTGAGGGCGCAATAGGCGGAGTTGTGACAACGGGCATTATTTTCGTTATTTACGCATATTTTTATCGTATGGTGCAGCTTTCTATGGGCGTTGACGATTTTAGCGTGAATTATATCGTTCTCGCTGTTGTGGGAATGGTCTGCGCTGTTCTGGGAATGCTTGGCGACCTGTCCGCATCACTTGTAAAGCGTCAGACGGGTATCAAGGATTTCGGTAAGCTTATGCCCGGTCACGGCGGTATGCTGGACAGATTTGACAGCGTGCTTTTCGTTGCTCCGTTTTTGGCGATAGTTCTGAAATTTCTGCCGGTATTCGGCTAATGTCCGAGGGTTGGCAGAGCTTAAAGGGAATGTCCGCTGTTTTTCGGATATTTCCGTTCTGCAAGGTAATGTCGCTTAATTGCGATGTTGCCTTGCAGTTGCGTTTGTATGGAGGTATAGAATGAAAACGATCTCGCTTCTGGGTTCAACAGGTTCCATAGGTACGCAGACCTGTGATGTTTGCAGAAAATACGGAATTAGGATAAAGGCTCTTGCAGCTTTGAAAAATACTGAGCTTCTGGCAGAACAGGCAATTGAATTCGGTGCGGACACTGTCTGCATTTACGACGAAAGCAGATATTCGGAGCTGAAAACGCTGCTTTCGGGGAAAAACATTCGCATTCTTACAGGCAGCGACGGACTGAACGAGATAGCAGCTCTGGACGGTGTTGATATTATGGTCAATTCCGTTGTGGGAATGGTTGGTCTGCTGCCGACGCTGACGGCTATCGAAAAGGGCACGGATATTGCCCTTGCCAACAAGGAAACGCTGGTGGCGGGCGGCGAGCTTGTTATGTCCCTTGCCGAAAAGCGGGGTGTCAAGATATATCCCGTGGACAGCGAGCATTCCGCTATTTTCCAATGCTTGCAGGGAAACAAGCGGTCGCAGCTGAAAAGCATTATCCTCACAGCATCTGGCGGACCTTTTTTCGGAAAGACGAGAAAAGAGCTTGAAAATGTTTCCGCTGCCGAGGCACTTTGTCACCCTAACTGGTCAATGGGCAGCAAAATAACCGTTGACAGCTCAACACTTATGAACAAGGGTCTGGAGTTTATCGAAGCAAGGTGGCTTTTTGACCTGTCGCCCGAGCAGATACAGATAGTTGTCCACCGTGAAAGCGTTATCCATTCGGCTGTGGAATATGCGGATAATTCGGTAATTGCGCAGATGGGTGTTCCCGATATGAAAATTCCCATTCAGTATGCACTTTTATATCCCGAAAGGATGGAATGTGACGTAAAAAGGCTGTCCCTGACCGATTATGGGACACTTTCCTTTGCAAAGCCCGATTACGAAACATTCGAGTGCCTGAAAACCTGCATTGACGCTTCAAAAGCGGGCGGGACTGCTTGTGCTGCGGTAAACGGTGCAAACGAAGCCGCTGTGGGACTTTTCCTTGACGGAAAAATCCCATTCCTGAAAATCGGAAGCCTTGTGAGGGGCGCATTTGAAACGCTGTCACATTCCGAAATAACCGGCGTCAATGACATTCTTGCTGCCGACAAAGCCGCAAGAGAATATGTTATCTCAAACGTATTATCGGAGGAATAAGATGAAAATTCTGCTTGCTATTCTTGTTTTCGGGGTAATAGTTGTTGTTCACGAAGGGGGACACTTTTTTGCCGCAAGGTTCTGCGGGGTAAAGGTAAACGAGTTTGCCATCGGCATGGGGCCTGCCATTTTCAAGAAGCAGGGGAAGGAAACGCTTTTTTCTGTCAGACTGCTGCCTATAGGCGGATTTTGCTCTTTAGAAGGCGAAAATGAGGACAGCGATGCCGAGGGCGCATTTAACAGAAAATCTCCCGCAAAACGCCTTTGCGTCATATCTGCGGGCGCAATAATGAATATTTTGCTGGGATTTATTCTGGCGGCTGTTGTTACCGTTGTCAGCGGTAAGATCGTTACAAATGAGATAGTTTATTTCACCGAAGATGCCGTCAGCTGCACAACGGGGCTTCAGATCGGTGACAAAATTGTCAGGATAAACGGCAAATCTAT
>JAEDOB010000035.1 GCA_016302225.1 Oscillospiraceae bacterium
AACTATGGGCGAAGCCGCAATAACCAGCACGGGTGCCATATAGTAACAAAGTGTCGCCGCCGCAACGGTCGTATATCGATACGCCTCGAACAGCAATATCCAGTTCACGCCAATGCAAACGCCCGAAATACATAAAAGCGGCAGTTTTTGCTTTATCTCCGAGGACAGCTTCTGCCGCTTAAAGGCTGCCAATGCCGCCAAAAACAGCGTTCCAATAACTCCCCTTGCCGCCGCCACCGCCCCCGAAGGAAGTGATATGTACCTGACAAATATCCCGATGCTGCCGAAGATCAGCATTGCGGCAGACAGCTTGATAATACCCGATTTTCCGTTCATCAAACCTTCCTTTCACAAAACTGCGGCGTCTGCCGACAAATGCAAACGCCGCAAAAATTATATCTCGGCAGGCGTAACGTAAACCGTCCTGTTGTTGGTGAAGATGACCTTGCCCGGCTTTGCCCCAGAGGGCTTTTTCACGAATTTCACGGGAACATAGTCCACGGGCACCTGCGCAGAATTTGCCGCCTTGCTGTGCCTTGCGGCTATCCTTGCGGCAAACAGAATAGTATCATCATCGGGAACGCTGCCATTTGTACAGATGATAACGTGTGAACCGGGAATGTCCTTGGTATGCAGCCAAATGTCCGACTTTTCGGCGGTTTTCAGCGTCAGCTTGTCATTCTGAACATTGTTTCTGCCCACCAAAATTCTATATCCCGAGGGCGACTCGTACTCGATAGGCGGCAGACTTTTCGGCTGCTGCTTGCCCTTCATGGACACGGATTTCACATAGCCCTGGTCCGCCAACTCCTCCTTTATCTGTATGACCTCGTCCTCGCCGTTTGTTCGGGTGAGCGCATCAAAAACGCTGTCAATGTAGCTCAGCTCCTCCTCGCCCTTTGCGATAAGCTCGGTAAGCTTTTTCTCGGCTGTGACCGCCTTTCTGTATTCCGAAAAATACCGCTGCATATTCTGAGAAGGTGTCAGCCGCGGGTCAAGCTTGATAGTTATTTCGGGACAGCTTTCGTCATAGAAATTCTGAACGGTTATCTCGTTCATGCCCTTTTCCATTTGGTAGATGTTGGCAGAAATCAAATCACCGAACAGCTTCAGCTGCTCCCTGTCAGCAGACTGTTTCAGCTCCTGCTTCTGGATTTCAAGACGCCTTGCAATACGCTCGGTCAGGTTCACCAGCAGCCTGAAAAGGTCGGAAGAACGCTGTTTCATACGTGCAATAGCATCTCTCTCCGAAAAGAAGCTGTCCAGCGTATCACAGGCGGACGGCTGCTCCTTCAAGGTCATGAGAAAGCCATACTGATTTATGCGAATAAATGAAAAATCCTTTAATAGCCCTTGCTTGTCGGTCAATGTACAGAACTGACATTTCCCCTCAGTCAGGGCGGATTTCGTGTTTTGGATAGCTTCAAACAGCCTGTCCTCCGCTATTCGGGAAATATCTGCCGTTGTCAGGTCGCCGCCCCGTCCCGCATAGAAGGTCCACTCCCTCGCCACAACGGGAGAAATTCCCTCAAACGTCCTGATAAGTGCCTTTGACAGCTCGGCATTGGGCGAATTGCGAAGCGCATCGGACAGCTGCTCCCGTGTACAGGTGAACAGACTGAGCCTGTCATCTCTCGGCGGGGCTTCGTAGCGCATACCGGGCAGAACAGGTCTTTCACGGGACATTTCCTCGTCAACACGCTTAATACTGTCTATTATCCGCCCCTCTTGATTTACGAGGATAATATTTGAGCATCTGCCCATAATTTCGCAGGCAACGGTTATGATAACAAGGTCGCCCAGCTCATTCACCGCTTCAAAATCCAGAAAAAGTATCCTCTCCAGCCCGTCCTGACGGATATTTACAAGCTTTCCGCTGCCAATGTGCTTTCTCATAAGCATACAGAACATGGGCGGTGCTTTGGGGTTTTCGATGGATTTTTTCGTGATATGCACCCTTGCCGACCCCGCATTAGCAGAGATAAACAGCTTCTGTATACCGCCCCTTGCCCTCAGGGAGATGACTATTTCTTCCCTTGACGGCTGATGTATCTTGTCCACACGGGAGCCGATAAGAAACATCAGCTCACTCTTTACCGCATATAAAAACGCTCCGTCCAGAGCCATATCAAACAGTCCTTTCTTTTCTCGGGGGTATTTTCTCAAGGAGTGCATCTATCTTTTTGCCGAAAAATTTCTCAAGAAGAACCGCCGTTATTATGCCCAGCAGTGCCCCCGTCAGCACGTCCGTAAAATAATGAACAAACAAGAAAACTCTGGAAAACGCTATCATTGCCGCAAACACCAGCGCCACTATTCCCGCAGATTTTTTCCGCAGAAACAGTGCCGTCGCAGAAGCAAAGGACGAAATACTGTGCCCCGACGGGAACGACGAGCCCATAGGCGCACCAATAAGCAGCATCAGGTCATCATTAGCCAGATAAGGACGTGTGCGGTTAAATATGGGCTTTATCATAAGATTTCCCACAATAGCCGCAACCGTCAGCGAAAGCAGCATCATTACGCCGATCGGACGAGTTTTCCGCTTTATGGTCAGAAGAAGTCCGCTGATTATCCATATCACACCGCCTGTTCCGAGATGGGTGATAATGGGCACGATCGTCTGAGTAACCGAGTTGTGCATATGGTCGTTTATGAAATATGTTATTGCATCGTCAATAGATTGTATGAATTCCAAATATATCCACTCCTTATGTATGCGTGTCATACTATATAATCATACCATAAATATGCCGCTAAGTCAACATTTTCCGAAAAATCCGCTGTTGACAAAAAGGCGGGACAGTGGTAAAATTATCTTGAATCAAAAGAAGAAAGCAGGTCACACTATGAACGATAAACAGCCCCATGACTGCGAGCTTTGCGCATATTACGCCTATGACGAGGATTACGAAGAATACTGCTGCGAGGTCAGTATGGACGAGGACGACTATGTGAGATATATCACAGGAGGGAGCCGCAGCTGTCCGTTTTTCCGTTTAGGAGATGAATATAAAATAGCAGCAAAGCAGTAATATCAATATACTGATATATTCCGCATATCAGATACCATATGCAGTATCTGATATGCGGATTTTTTATTGAAGGAATTCCGTATAAAATCGGTTCAATGTGAGAAACTAATACAAATTTTCCGAAAGGACTGATAAAATGAAGATCACGGGAAATACATTTGTGCTCAAAAACACGCCCTCCATAGTCAGCTTTGCCTCGGTAGTCGGCAAAAAGGAAAGCGAAGGTCCCCTTGGGAGCTGCTTCGATGAGTGTGAGCAGGACGCCTACTTCGGTCAGGACACCTGGGAAAAAGCGGAAAGTGAGATGCTGAAACGTACAGTTTCCGCAGCTTTAAACAAAGGCGGCTTCACCCCCGAGGACATCGACTATATGTTTTCGGGAGATCTGCTCAATCAATGTATAAGCTCAACCTACGCCCTGAGAGGGTTTGACATTCCTATTTTAGGGCTTTTCGGGGCATGCTCCACCATGTCCGAGGGACTGCTCCTTGCGTCCCTGCTGACCGACAGCGGCGCAGGCGGACATATCTGCGCTGTGACCTCCTCCCACTTCTGCACCGCCGAAAGACAGTTCCGCCTTCCCCTATCCTACGGCGGACAGCGTACCCCCACCGCCCAATGGACATGCACCGCTTCGGGAGCAGTAGTCGTAGCTGAAAAGTCCGTACCGCCCTATGTAAAAGGCGTGACCATCGGCAAAATATGTGACCTGGGCGTGACCGACGCCAACAATATGGGCGCAGCGATGGCACCCGCCGCCGCATATGTCATCAAAACCTATCTGGAGGACACAGGAAAAACTCCCGCCGATTTCGACCGAATTATCACGGGAGATCTGGGAACAGTCGGCACAAAGCTGCTTTACGAGCTTCTCTCCCGTGACGGCATTGACATCTCCAAAAACCACTCCGACTGCGGCGTTATGATGTTCGACCTAAAGGAACAGGACGTTCACGCAGGCGGTTCGGGCTGCGGCTGCAGCGCATCGGTTCTTTGCGGATATTTCCTGCCAAAGGTAAAAACGGGCGAGCTGAAAAACATTCTCTTCTGCGCAACGGGCGCACTTATGTCCACCACCGCATCACAGCAGGGCGAAAGCATACCGTCCGTGTCCCACGCCGTGCATATCTCAAACAGTTCTTCGGACTGAGAAAGGAGCAAAATATGGACTATCTCTGGGCATTTCTCATAGGCGGACTGCTCTGTGCCATCGGGCAGGTGCTTATTGATTACACCAAGCTTACCCCCGCAAGAATACTTGTTGCGTATGTTGTGGCAGGCGTTATTCTGGGCGCAGTCGGACTTTACAAGCCCTTTGCGGAATTTGCGGGAGCGGGGGCAACAGTACCTCTCACAGGCTTCGGCTACCTGTTATCCGAAGGTGTCAAAGAAGCAGTCAACGAAAAAGGGCTTCTGGGAGCCTTGACGGGCGGACTGACCTCATCGGCTGCGGGCATAACGGCGGCAATGGTGTTTGGTCTGGCAGTTGCGCTTATCTTTAAGCCCAAGGAAAAGTAACATTACAAAAGCCGAAAAACCACCTTCGCCGCAGCAAGGGTGGTTTTTTGATAGTCAAATTCATTTTCTTGTAGGTTTAACAGGCTTCTTTTCCTCCACAAGACCTAAAACAGTTTCGCTGGTCTTATACTTTTCGCCGAAGAACTTCCGCTTGATACTCTCCATAGCAATGCCGTAGGTCGGACTTTTCAGATACGGAAACGCCCTGATAAGACGTCCCTGTGCGGAAACAGCCTGTTCCAGAAGGCGGTTGTATTTATCCTTCAAATCGAGGGTTTCGTTGGAAAGATTTTCCCCCAACGCAACCGAGCTTGCCGTCATAAGCTTTGCGATCTCGTCTATCTTTTTCAGATATTTGTTAAGATTTTCCACATCGGAAACCGACGAAATTATGTCGATTATCAGCAGAATTGACATTACCGCAACAAACGCCAGCCCGACCTTGAACGGTATAAGATTAACACCCTTTTCCACCAGCGGGTGAACTATCTTAACAACGATAAGGCAGCCCATTCCCCATAGAAGCGTCACTTTCAGGCAGATATAGCCTTTATAGTTGAACTTTTCACGGGAATAGTCCCACCAGATATTGTGGAACATCTTCTCAAGCCCGATGCCCACCAGCAGTTCAACTGCCGTACAAACTATTGCCGACAGGAAGAAAAGCACAAACGGGTGGTCTATTATCGGTCGGCAGCATGCAACAACTATCAGCACACCAAAGCCATAAATAGGACAAAACGGCATATTCAGAAACCCTCTGTTCTGAAATTCGCCCGTTTCCAAGGTCATATAAACCACTTCAATGCCCCAGCCGATAAACGACCAGAAGCAGAAAATTAGAAACATTTGATACAAATTATATCCAAAAAACGGAATAGTAATCATATAAAAACCTCAAATCCGAATGAAAAAACATACCTGACAATGGTATTATATCTCAATATATGCGTCATGTCAATAGAATGTCGAAAAATATCACCAAAATGTAATATTTACAGCGTGATGAAAAAAGGCTGCGATAATACCGCAGCCGAGATAATTACATTCCCTTTTTGCGCCGTTTTCCCGCCGAAATGATAAAAATCAGAAAAAGCAGTATCAAAAGACCGCCTGCGCCTATCATCAGCTGTTCCTTGGTAAACAGCGGTTTTTGGTCAATTCGGGTGAATGCAACAGTGTTTATCATATTTTTGAACTTGGCAAGCGTGGATTTTTCTATCTCCTTGCCCTTGGAAATCAGGTCAATGGATATGTAGCAGCCGTTTTGAACGGTAAAATATGCACAGCCGTAATCATTTTTCTTTCCCGATGAATAGCGATAATTTATGACATACACCAGCGCCTGATCATTCAGCTTGAACTTCTCATTTGAGCTGAGTATGGTGGAATTTTCGGGAATTACCCCTCTGCTTGCCATCTCGGCAATTAGCTCCTGCTGCTGCTGATAAGCTGCATCGTTCAGCGAGAATATCTCCTCAGACTTACTGTCGGAAAAGCATTTGACGGTGATAATATTCGATTTATTTGAATTAAAGCAGTACAGGTAATAGTCGTTCTTTTCCGCAAATACCTTAAACGAGTCGACAGAAAAACCGCCTGCGGAAAGTGCCTCGGAGGGCATATCATCTCTGGTAAGACAATCCCAGCCTATGTTGTTTTCAATTCTGATGTAAGCATCATCAAGCACCATGGTCTTGTTCTCAGCCCCTGCCGACACACTAAACATAGTCAAAGCGGCAGCTGCGGATAATACAGCAGCCAGGATTTTTTTCAGCAAGATCATCCGTCCTTTCGATAAATGTAGATCCAACTCTTTTCTCACGTTTTTTTAGTATATCACATAATTAAACTTAAAAAACACAGAAAATTATATCCGTTTGTAAAATTTTTGTATATTTTCGGATTCATTTCTGAGATTTTATTTTGTGAAATATGTGACACTGAAAGAAGCCACTACCTTTGCAGCCTCTGTTACCTTAGTGCAAAAATTGTACCGGGACACTTCCCTGCTCTCCCATGCAAAGCCTGTTCTGTAAATTCTCAGATAATTTTCTCATCTGCTGTCAGCTCTCTGTTCTCACTTTCAAGCTTTGCCCGCTTTTTCTCCGCTCTTTTTCTGACCGCTTCGGGATCGAGGAAGTTAAGCAGAAGAACTATCGCAGTAAGCACGGGAACAGCCACCGTAGGCAGATGCCGCATTACAAGCTTGTCTGTGTTGGCTATCAGAGAAATTGCACGAATTACATAAACCGCAGCCACCGTTCCCACTGCCGTACATATTGCCGAGGGAATATTTTTCCGCAGAATTGCCAGCACAACACCGCCAATAAGCAGCAAAGATGACACAATAAGCACAACGCCGTTTGAAGCATTCTCATTTTCCGATTTTACAATTATTCCTATGCCGCCCAAAATATTGAAAAACACGGGATAGACCGCAGTTGCGATTATCATCAAAAAAATTAGAAATTTTCTTGCTTTATTAATAGAAAACACCTCATTTGTAAATTATATTTCCTTTTTCTGTATTGCTAATTTCGACACATTAATCAAAAGCTTGGGTGTAAAATTACAGAATATAAAACACGTGTATTCTTCTGAAAGCTGTCAATATTAATATAGCGGCGAATGTTCGCTGCAAAAATCCGTGAAGAAAGGACAACAGCTATGAAAACAGCAGCAAAAATTTTAGCGGGACTGTCAGCCGCTGCCGTTTCGCTGTCTGCAATATTGTTTGCGGCGGCAGCACATTACAGCTTTAATCTTCCGGACGAATACTATGTGACCGGAGAAAACGTCCTGAATTTCTCCTGCAAGCCCCTTACAGCCGACCTTATCAAGCCTGTTTCAACGGAAATAGACAGCATATCAAAGAACGCCTCCGAGCAGGTGCAGCTTCGGCTTTTCGGAGTAGTTCCCATTAAAAATGTCAGCGTTACGCATGTTGATGAACCCGTCCTCGTCCCCTGCGGAACGCCCTTCGGCATAAAGCTCCTGACCGACGGTGTTATGGTCATTGACACGGGAGAATTTACCTCGGACAGGCAGCTTGTTTCCCCCGCAAGATCGGCAGGACTGAAAGCAGGCGACATCATAACCTCCGTAAACGGTCAAAAGGTCATGACCAACGCCGAGCTTCAAAAGCTTTTTGCAGGCTCCGACGGAAAGCCCGTCACCGTTTCCTACCGCCGAAATTCGATAGACTGCACGTCCTATATCACCCCGAAGAGATCCTCGGAGGACGGCAAATATAAGGCAGGTCTTTGGGTAAGGGACAGCACCGCAGGAATCGGCACAGTAACCTTCTATAACGCCGAAACAGGCGTATTTGCGGGTCTGGGACACCCCGTCTGCGACTCGGACAACGGCGAGATACTTCCCCTTTCAACGGGACAATCTGCCGATGTTGTCATAAACGGCGTATCTAAAGGAAAATCGGGCAAGCCCGGCGAGCTGATAGGCACCTTCACCACAGGCCTTCCATCGGGCATACTTGCGGAAAACTGTCAAAGCGGTGTGTACGGTTTAATGGACAGTTCCCCTGTGACCTCTTCGGGAATACCTCTTGCAATGCGTCAGGAAATTGAGATTGGCGACGCATATATTCTCAGCACCATAAAAGGAAAAACACCCAAGCAATATTCCGTTTCCATCGAAAAGATCGACCTGACCGACGCCCCCGACAGCCGAAATATGGTCATTCGCATAACCGACCCGCAGCTTTTGGCGGAAACGGGCGGCATTGTCCAGGGAATGAGCGGCAGCCCCATTATCCAGAACGGTAAGCTGGTAGGCGCAGTCACCCACGTTTTCGTAAGCAATCCCAAAAAAGGATATGCAATTTTCGCCGATACTATGTATGAGGAATCCTGCAAAATTTCCGTTTCTGACGCAAACGCTGCCTGACATTACAGCGGACAGCCCTCCTTTTCGGGGAGAGCTGTCTGCGAATTTTAGTTATCGTCCCAACGGATAACTATGGTATCGCCCGTGTGAACCTCGTCCATATAGCCCGCTTCTTTGCCGTTAATGGTGAGTATCATATTTCCCGAAGGCGGAGCAGCGTTGATGTCAATGTCCGCAATCGCCATCAGGTCAAGGAAAATGTTTGAAGAACCGTCGGATTTTGGCTCCAGCTTAACATTTTTGCCGTTCAAACGAACCACCGTACATTCAACCGCAGATTTTTCCTCGGGAACAGGCTCTTCCTCAAAAACAGGCGGCTCGGGCTTTTTCCTCTGAACCACAACCTCGGGAACAGGCTCGTCCTCCTCGTCATCTTCCTCGAAAACAGGCGGTTCGGGCATCTTTTCGGGAATTTTCGGCGTAACGGTCGGTGACGGCTTTTTGTCACGAACGGTAAAGCTGTCCCCGTCCTCAAGAAGGGTGTTTACGGAAACACTTGCGCCGTTTCGGAAAAATTCCAGCTTTTCGGGAGAAATTCCCAAGCGTTTCAGCAGGTCGCCCAAAGTTGAAACGGAAGAGATCTCCACCTTATCAAAATTCTGCACCATATAATCGCCGCTGACAGGCTCGCCGTTTACGAAAACCTCCGTCCCAACGGTGTAATCAATCTCGTCAACGGAAATATGCTTCACCGTAAGATCTCCTGCAATGTCGGAGATGGAAAGCTGCGCATTTACGCCGTTTTCTGCGGGTTTCAGACAGATAACATCACCCTGAGTGACCGCCGCTTCAATGGAGGACGGACTGCCGTTCACGGTAAGCTCGGAGGGCAGCGCAGGAGTGCCCCGAACCGTCTGTTTTTCGCCGTTTAAGGTGAATGTAATGCTTCTTCCCGAACGTCCGATAATATGGTGGGACTTGTACCCCGCCATCATCAGCAGGTCAAGAACGGTCAGCTTTCTCGTGTCAAACACTCTCAGCCGCTTGTCGTTTACGGTGACAACGGAGAAATCATAGCCCTTTTGCAGCGTCGAAGTCACGCCGATACCGATAGGAGTTACATATTCGGGACCTTTCAGCACCTCGTCGGTTATCTCAACATTTTTCAGGAAGGTGTTTCCGCCCACAGCTACCCTGTTTTCGGGAACGCCCAGCTTCTCCGCAACCATCTTTGCAAGATTCGGGATTCGGCTTCCGCCGCCAACCAGGAACACAGCCGCAGGCGCAGAACCATTCGCATTTACAATATTTTCAGCAATTGTTTCCGCAAGCTGTTCCGCAGCGGGAAACAGACTTCCGATAAATTCCTCCGAAGTCAGCGTGTGTTCAAATCCCAGAATATCCTTATATGAAATGGTGTCTTTTAGCGCCGAAAGCTTCATTTCCTCGGCAGTATCGAAATCCACCAGATACTTTTTGATTATTTCCTCGGTAATTTCGTCGCCCGCAATAGTCGCCATTGCATAGGCAACTATGCTTCCGTTCTGCGAAACGGCAATATCGGAGGTACCCGCTCCGATGTCCGCAAGTGCGATGTTAATCAGACGGACCTCGGGAGGAATTATAACATTCATAGCCGCAATAGGCTCCAAAGTCAGGCTGGCAACATTCAGCCCGATCTTGTCCATGACCGAATAAAGGCTCTCCACCACCAGCCCCGGCAGAAACGCCGCAATAAGCTCCACCGTGACCTTTTTGCCCTTGTGCCCTACCAGACTTTTTATGGGATAATCGTCCAAATGATAGCTGATGACCGTGTGACCGACGCAGTAAAACGCTGCCGCTTCGGTTTCGCCCCTTCTGTCAAGCTCCGTCTGAGCCTTGGAAACGGCTTCCAACTCAAAAGATTTCACCATATCCTCGGTAATGGCGTCCCTGTCCTCCACGTCTATCTCGGCTGTGGCACGGCAGGTTTTCAGGGCACGTCCCGCAGCGGCGATGGCAACGTCCTTCAGGCGTATTCCCGACTGCTTTTCAAGCTCCGCCTTTACCTCGGCAGCCACCTTTGCAACGGCGTCAATGTCCTCTATCTGACCATCGGTCATTGCCCGCTTTGTGTGGGGAACGGACACCGAATATTTCACGGTAAATTTGTCATTTTCGTAATGGGACACTATTCCCACGACAGTTCGTGTACCAATATCCAGCGAAAAAATGTCCGCCTCGGTCTGCTTTCTCTTTGAACGGGCAGAGGAACGCTTCTTAGGCTTTTCCTCGGTTTTCGGGGGATTTTTTGCTGCTCTTGCCAACTTTATCAGCTCCTGTCAATCCTTTAGCTTCAGCACCGAACGAAGCACTTTCAGCTCGTCGGAATCGGAGATAACCAGCAGCTTGTCACCGCTTCTCAGCACCGACTGACCGCGGGGGATTATCAGCGAGTTACCTCTTGTAATGGACACTATATTGAAAAGCCCGGGCAGCTTGATGTCCATCAGCTGCTTGCCGTCATAATAGTATTTTTCGGGCAATGTTACCTCACAGATGACCGCTTCACCGTGATTGAGAGAGATAAGCTCCTTTATCTTGGACGTATCCACCTCACGCTCGATAAGTGATGCGATGCTGTCGGTACTGTTGATAACATTGTCAACACCCAGCTCCTTCAAAACAATGGCATTTTTCGGATTATTTACCTTGGCAATGGTTTTCGCAACGCCAAAGGTTTTCTTCGCCAGCTGACAGGTAATAAGATTTACCTCGTCCATACCGCTGACACAAATTATAGCATCTGCGTCCTCCAGAGAAGCCGCTTCAAGGGTTTCTGTCTGAGTGGAATCGCCGCAGATAACGGGAATATCCAGCTCATTTGCAATGGAAGCGCAGGTCTGCTTGTTTATTTCGATAAGCTCGATCTCGTGACCATGCTCCAGCAGAGTTTTGGCAAGATAGTAGCCGACCTTGCCGCCGCCGACAATTACAACTTTCACAAAAATTCTCCTTTAATCGACAAATTTGGCAAATATCAGCCTGTCGCCCTTTTTCAGATAAGGGTTTGACAGGAAAACAGGCTGCATGGAATGGTCCTCATGCTCGATAGCAAAAAGAGTTTCGTTCTTTTCAAGCGTTATCTCGCTGACTCTTGCGCCGATATATTCCTTTGGAATGTCCATAGTCAGGAAGGTGACCGTGTGTGAGCTTAAATTCAGCGGGACAGCTTCTGCCGTGTCATTGAGAGCCGTGCATACAGATGCCACCGTCAGATTTGTGGGGCAAATGGTTTCCAGACCAAATTGAGTGAATATCTCACCTCGGTTTGGGTCGCTAATTACCGTTGCCACGTTCGAAACCTTGAAGATATGCTTTGCCATCTGAGCGACCATTATATTGGCATTGTCATCTTCCGTGACTGCCGCAAGAGCGTCACAGCTTTCTATTCCCGCTTTTCGGAGAACGTCCTGATCAATGGGGATACCAACGGTGGTAAATCCCTTGAAATCCGCATCAAGAGCGGTAAAGCTGTCCTCATTTCTGTCCACGACCGAAACATCGTGACCTTGTTCGCAAAGAACATTTGCCAGATTAGCGCCGACCTTTCCGCAGCCGACTACAATAACGTTCATAATCAAATTCCGCCTTTATAAACTTTTGCGTCCAAATTTCACCTAACAACTGTTAGGCAGAATTTCCCTGAACAACTTCGGGACGCTTTGAAATAATTATACTATATAAAAATTGATTTTTCAATAGGAGAGCAAAATTTTTCACAGCTTTTTCA
>JAEDOB010000036.1 GCA_016302225.1 Oscillospiraceae bacterium
TCCCCTACAATAGTGTACCGATATTATTCCCACAAAAAGAAAAATCATTTCGGAGAATAAAATGATAAGGAAAAAATACAACCTAAAAATAACCACCAATCAAAGGATAATGAACGAAGAACCCGAGCAGTTCGAGCTTCTCACCGAAGCGGAGCTTGCAAGGCTAAAGGACGGCAGCTTTGCCATTACCTATGACGACTCCGTTGCAACGGGGCTGAAGGGGAAGTCTACCATCACCTGTTTCGGCTGCGAAAGGGCGACCGTTACACGAGAGGGAGATGCGCCCTCCGAGCTTATCCTTGAAGCGGGGAAAACTCACCATTGCCAATATGCGACGCCCTACGGAAGTGTTATTATTTCCGTAACGACGTCGCTTATAGAAAATATGCTTGCCGAGGACGGGGGAAGTCTGCGTTTCAAATACGCCATTGACGCAAACGCAGGCGGACTTATGGAAACGGAAGTACACGCCGAACTTTACTGAAAGGAATGTAACTATGAAATACCGATTGCCTATGCTCCTTGACGGAGCTTCTCAGAATGAACAGAGCGAGGCTGCGGAGCCTCCGAGTAGAAGGCTTGCCGAGGTTTTTCGGCAGGATATAAGAAGCGGCGCAAGGGTGCTGTTTCTGCGTATTCCCGCGGAATATTATCCCTTTGACGAGGACAGCGAGGAGCGCTTTCGGGAAATAGCCGCCGAATATGCCGAAGCAGCCCGAAAAGCTGTTGCCGAGGAAAATGCGGAATGTCCCATTGCGGGGGTAATATCTCCCGTGACCGCCGACGACGAGGACGAGCTTTCCTTTATGAAGCTGGTTGACATTTACACCGATGCCGCCGCCGCATATGCCGAAGCGGGCTGCGACATTATTTCCGCCGAGGGAATGGGTTATATGGAGGAATGCCGTGCCGCTGTTATCGGCGGGCGGAAAACTGCTCTGCCCGTTTGGGTGACGGTCACCTCCGACAGCGAGGGAATGACTCTCCCCGACTGTGCGGACACCTCCGTGTTTGCCTGTCTGCTGGTTTCACAGGAGCTTGGTGCGGAGGCGTTCGGCATTCAGGACGTGCCCTGCTGCGCCGATGCTGCGGAAATTTTGGGCGAATTAAAGGAATTTGCGAAGATACCGCTTATTGCCCGACCCAATGCGCTTGCGGATTTCGAGTCGGAGCGGGAGCTGTCCCCCGACGAATTTGCGGAAAATCTTCGGCTGTTTACGGACAGCGGTGCGGAAATTTTCGGCGGACATAATTTGTCACGGGAATACATAGAGAAGGCAGAAAAAATCGTCGGCGAGAAGGGCATTATCCGCTTCGGGCGGGAACGTGCCGAGAGTGATGAGCTGCTTCTTGCAAACCGCCGTCAGGTGTTCTTCCTGTCCCCCGACAGTATCGAGAGCAGCCCTTATCTGGAGTGCAGCCTTGATATGTCCGACGAGCTGCTGGAGCTGGAGGACACCAACTTCGACGTTATTGCAGTGGAGCTGTATTCCTCCGATGACGCTTACCATTTTGCGAAAAATGCGTCTATGGCAAATCTGCCCGTAATGTTCCGTTCGGACGACGAAATGGCGCTTAAAGCGGCACTTCTCTGCTATCAGGGACGGGCTATGATTGACAGAAACTGCTCCGTTGACGAGGACAGGCTGCATAGGATAGCAAGGAAGTATGGTGCGGTGGTCTATTGATTAAATGTGAAATGTGGAAAGTGAAAAGTGGAATTAATAGATACCGATAAAAAGTATTCCCCTGCCAAAGACGGGGGAATATGCTGTTACTGTTCATTTAGGTATTGCTCCAATGTCGGCAAAACGGCGGTAAGATTATTGTCTTCTGCATATTTTTTGGTGCTTGATATGTTATCCTTGTTTATAACACCTTTTTTTATGAGCAGGCGTGTAATGCTGCTGTCGTCTAATTTCAGCACTTGTTTGACAAACTGAGGGCATTCCTCCGACTGTTCAACTATCAGCTTGTGGGAAAGAAATTCAGTCGATTCATCGCCCCAAAATCTAAACACGTGATCACCTAAAACATCATTGTAACGCCGCACGTCAAAGGTAATGCTGCAGCCTTCCGTAAGTTTGTTGTGAAGGGCAAAAAAAGAATAATTGTCGTCGATCACTATTATAAGCTCATGCTCCAGAATTTCTTTGACCGACTCTTTTATTCCGACGATTTCATCATATAGATGATTTTCAAAAAATCGTATATCCGAGGAAAGAATGGCGGTGGCTTTTTCGGGAAGGGAGTATTGCGAAAGCAGCTCTTTTATGTTATCCCTGCCGCTTAACAGAGCAGTGCAGAGGACAAAATTCAGCTGATATTCGGGAGTAAAGACTGTCCTTACAAACTCCGAAGGCTTTCCCGATTTTCCCAAATATGCAAAGTATGTGTTTGCCAGAAAGTCAAAGGAATCGGGACGGTTTGTCAGGAAGGCTGCTGCAAGAACAGACGGCTTATATCCGTTCTCAAACAGCCTTGTGAGAAATTCCTCCTCCCTGTGTACGGCGGCAGAGGCAATAACATAGGCAAGCTCATCTTCAAACGGGCGTTTGTGGAAGGAGTCGTAAAAGGGCGATCCCAGGCTGCGGTTTATAAATTCCAGGCAGTCGGGTATCAGGCTGTAATTCTTTGTGAGCATTATGTAATACATGGGCACTGCGGACATACAGGTATTGCTGCGGTCACCCAGAAGCTGCCTTGCGGTTTCAAGGTCATTTCTGACAATGGAAATTACCAGAGAATCGATCATGGGGCGGGAATAGTCGGTTCTGGAGTCATCGTAAACATCGGGACCAAAATAGGGCTCTTTTGTGTATTCCAAAAATGCGGAGAGCTTTTCGGCAGAGTTTGTCAGGCTTATGACGGTCAGAAACCGCTTTTTTATTTTAATGCTTGTGATGCCTCTTCTGCTTGTTTTCAGGCTTTCTGTCAGTCCGCAGAATTCTTCCGCATTGTCCTGTCCCAAAGCGGCTCTCATAAGCTCGTCTATGTAAATAATTTCCGTATAGCTCGGGAAACTGAGTTTGTTATCTGTATTAACAGCCATGATTATCTCCTTCCTTTGGTTCATTTTACAGTAAACGACAAAAATAAGGAACTGTTGATCAAATCGACTTTTCTGCTTTTCTTGTTGCCTATGTGACGTATCTGGGTGGGGGAACACCCATTAATCAGTATTTCCATAATTTACTTTGAGTGTAATTGGAGTTTGGTATATCCTTTATATAAAAAGTATATCATACATTTTCGGTAAATCCGCTTCAATTTTGAAGTGTTTTTTATAAAGCCTAGTTGTCGAAAACATCTGCCTGAAATATCGCTCGGGCAGAATCTCGTAAAATATAAAAGGGGTAATTACTATGAGCAACGAAAAGAAAACGTCAAAAAAAGCTTCTGACCGTAAAGTCAAAGAGGATAAAAAGGGAAGGAAATTTGAGCAGACTTTATATTTGCTGGACTATATGGTCAAGCATTCATCGAAAAATCACAAGATCTCCGCTGCCGAGCTTATGACTGCCCTGAGAAATGAAGAGTTTCCCGAGGATAAGAGTGATGTGGTATACGATCCCTTAATGCCCAATGATAAAAAGTATGAGTCCCGTGTAAAACGGTTTTTGAAGGATCTCATCAAGGATAATGAGGAAGAAAATCAAAAGCCGCTGCTGGGTATAAGGCTGTATAATTCCGATCCCAATGCAAAAAAATTCAACCGCAAGGAAAAAAGATATTACGCCGAGGGACCTTTGACCGAGGAACAGGCAGCTATACTCAGAGATGCTATTGTCGTTTACCCTTATGCGGAACCGAAAAAGACACAGGAAATAGTTAATGCGCTCAATGAGCTGACTACCGAATATAATCAGATGCCGTATAACGCCGACCTTATCGGTGCAAATAAATATCCCGGTACATATTACGATAATCTTAAAGAGATCTATAAGGCGTTTTCTGCCACGGAATATGATGACCCGAAGGATACTCCCCGCATTTCCATTCAGGAAGCAAGAATGTCAAGGGAACAGTATCTCGCCGGTATGTCAAAGAAGATAAGCAGAATAAGCTTTGAATATTATGAGTACGCTTTCAACGAAAGTACACATAAGATCGAGCTTTCCCCCAAGCTGCTAAAAAACGGCGGGATCGTCCGCACGGTAAATCCCCTGAAGCTGCTCTGGTCTAACGGATATTACTATCTTGTCACATATTACAAGGATAAAAGCGGTCATTACAGATACCTGAATTACCGTGTTGATAGAATGAAAAATGTAAAGTGTACCTCTGAGCCTGCAGAGGAGCTGACAGAGTCTAAGTATGTAAATGAATCGGGATTTAAGGTGTCCAAATACAAGGGCGAAAATCCCGTTATGTATTCCTCCGACGAGGGCAGGACAGATGTTGTTCTGCGGTGCAAAAAGTATCTGCTGAACAATGTTCTGGACACCTTCGGATTTGAGGTCAAGATCGGTGTGGCTTCACCCGATGAACTGACGGTGAAGGTTTACCGAGCATCGCCCAAGGGCGTTATAATGTGGGCTTTGGAATACGGCGACGGTGCCGAGATCATGGAGCCTGCTTCCCTGAGAGAGGATATGAAGTCCGCCGCCGAAAGGCTTTTGGAAAGGTATAAATAATTACAGATCGATATTTCCCCGCCTTTGGTGAAAAAATCAGTAGGTATTTACTGCAAAAATGAAGCAAAAATTTTCCCTGCCTGTGGTATTATTTTATTACGGAAATAATACACGAAAGGCAGGGATATTTTTATGACTGATTTTTTTAAGGCGGTCATTGATATAAAAAAATATACCGAAACGGAGGATAAGGAGGGGCTTTACAGAAGTATTGCAGTATGCAGCGAAAATTTTTACAGTGATGTGGGCAGCATTCTGCATGTTCTGCTTATGAATATTTTGACAGCCCGCCCGGGGCTTCTGGAGGATAATAATGTTTACAAGGAATGGACAGCCGCAATTCGTATGGCGGACAACAGCTTTTACTCTAATTGCAAGGGTCTGTCAATGATAAGAAGTGCGGCTTTGCGGGCTGTCATCTTCAAAGAAAAGAACTCAATGGATGTACTGAAAATGGCGGAGGAATGCTTTTTCGGCGCATCGGGCAATCTGACTGTGAACACCTTTTCCGAGGACAGCGAAAGGGAGGTTTTCTGTAAATCTGTCATAATGGCTGCCGATTTGTTTGATAACTGCGAGGTTATCGAATATGAGGCATGCCGTTATGCCGATGAACCGAAAAAATTCCAAAGCAGCGAGTCTGCATGGCTGCTGGTAAGAGCACTGGCGGACAGGGAGATGTTTTCGCAGCTGGACAGGCTTTATAAGGGCTTCTTCAATTCCGATTTCGGAAAGCTCATAGGCTGCTGCTATGTCTATGAGCATTGGGATAAGGACAACATGGGCTATATAAAAATGCTGTATCGCAGATATGTTTCGGGCGGCAGCATACTTGACGATGAAAATGAGCGTATATGCAGGCTTATTGATGAGTACGGCTCAGACTACATCAGATCATGCCTGATGTTCAGAGGGATATGGAACGGTATGCTCAATTTGATGAATATTGCAAATATCCAAGAAATAAAGAAGCTTCTGGAAATCGGGTACAGGATAAACGACCTGTCAACGGTAATTCATTTTATCAATAGGCTTGATGAGAACGATGAGCAGTACCGGCTTGTATTGGAAATGATAGGAGAGTCGCCGTTTATTTATATTGAGGAAATGTTCAAGCTTCAATATCCCTCCGAACGCTACGATCGGCTGCTTGACATAAAAAATGTTGCTGTCAGCCTTGATAATCACAAGGACAGCAAGGACTCTGTCAATATCTTCTCGAATTACTTTACCGAAAGCCGAATGAAGAAGTTCCCGAAGAATATGCCGCTTCGTCTGACCGATGATGTGCGTGAAAATGACTGCCTTAATCAGGTCATCAAGGACAAGGCAACGGGCTTTGAGTTTATACTTAAAAGGATAGATCTCAACGCAGAGCAGCTGACGGGGCTTGTGGAAATGTGCATAAAATACAATAACCTAAAGGGGCTTAATATCGTCCGCAGAAGGCTGGACGAAAAAATGCGTGAAGGGAGCGGAAAATAATGCAGGTAAAGGACGAATATCTGAGAGCAATACCGTCGAAAACCATGCGCAGCTTTATTTCGGAAAAGATGGCTTCGGGGGAATTTTGCCCTTCCCCCGAGGATATGGTTTCGGCGGTTTTTTGCAGTCGGTGGGATATTTTTGAAAAGGCGGATTTTTACCGTCTGCTGCTGAACGAGGAGCTTTCCGAGGACACAAGAGGGCAGCTTGAACGGCTTGTTTCCTTCTCCGAATTTATCGGGGAATGCGTCGAAAACAAGTCCTTGAGATACGCCTTTGTCTGTGAGGATTTTTTATCCGAGCCTGAAAGAGAATATGTCTTTAACAGCTTCCGCAGGGCGGCAAAGTATCTCAGGAAAACGGACGGCTGCTATATGTACGTTAAGGACAAGCGGGAAAAAAGAAATGCTGCCGAGCTGATAACCGACAGACGCCTTCGCATTACCGATGCCAATGAGTATCACCCCCATGGCTGGCGGCGTGAGAAGGGCGACATTACGGCGCATTATGTGAAATATCCTGTGCCCTTCAAGGTGGGAGATGTTGTGTATTCCGCCGCCGACCCGCAGCGTGAGCTTTTCTGCGTTGTGAATGCGGAGCAGCCCGACAGCTGCGAGCTTGCCGACTGCTGGGATTCCTGCGTAACGGTCATTCCCTACAAATACCGCAGCTATGCCACTCCCGAGGAGGTAAGGGCGCATTACGAAAGGCTGTCGGAAAAGGGCGTACACTTTTGCAATGACATCAGCGAGCTTGATGTTATTTCCCGTGAGCATGAGCATTTCCCGCTTATTTATACGGAGCTTGTGGATAATGTGAAAAGCTGAAGCTTTCAAGCAAAAGGAAAGGAAGGATATGATATGATCGGTATACCTGTACCTATTTTCAACGTTCTTGATTTCGGCAAATATATCTGTCAGGACAGGGCAATAAGGGCGGCTGTCGGTGAATGCTCTGCCGAGGATTTCAGAAAAATACTGAGAGATGTATATAAGAAAAAGGAGGAGCCGTCTGCGGATTGGATGGGTTTGGAATTCCCGGCGGATAACTGTCGGTGCGATACGCTGATCGGTCTGATACTGTCGTCACTGCGCCTGAATGACAAATTAAAGGTGTATTATGAGGTAAGGCGGGAGGCTGAGTTTCACGCTAACCATATTGAGCCTGCAGAGTACACCTTGCTTGTGAGCTGTCTGAATAATGACGATGAAGCTGCTGAGTATATTATCAGAAATGAGCTTGACTATTCGGAGCCTGACCAAGGTTTATACCTATTTGAGCCGCTGTATTTTCTTATGATAACAGGGAAATATCATCTGATACCCGCTGTTTTGGAAAGGTTTCACGATACCTGCTCCCCTTTTGACAATTACAGCTCGCCTGAAATGTCGGCAATTGAGTCAAGCAGATTTGCATATGCGGCTGCGTCGGCTGCTTTTTTCGGGGACAGGGAGTTCCTGTCTGTTTTGTTTGACTTCGGCTATCGTATGAATGACACGCTTATTATTCAGCTATTCCCCTACCCCGAGGCTATGGAATTTATCATAAATAATTTTTACGATAAAATGGGCTTGGATAAGCCTGTGAACATTTATGAGCTTATTAAGAAGAAATTTCACACGGAGGAAATTCTTGACCTGGCATTGCAGATAAGCATGAGCTTTGGCACCGAAGCCTTTGAGCGTTTCACAGCAGGGCTTAGTCCTATGAAAAAGACGGCTGTACTTCACAGCAGTACGCTTCGCCGATACTATCCGTCCTTCGGCTTTCAGGACATAAACGAGAAGGTGCTTTTCCTGAAGGAGTCTGCCGAGAAGGAGCTTACCATAGTTATGGACGTCTGCGACGATTCGGTGCTTTTTTATGACGCTGAGAAGGTATTTGAAGGCCATAGCATAACATATGACCTTACGTCCTCTGTTGAAAAAGATATTTTCTGGATGTTGAGCAACAAGGAGCTGAAGGATCTTCTGACGAATAGAAATATGATTTTCAGCAGGTCGGAGATCGGCGAAACCGTGCTGGCTATCCTCGGCAGAAACAGCAGGCAGCTGACGGAGGTGCTTATCGGGAAGGGTATAATAAACAAGGATAATTATGAGGAGGCGCTGGACTATTTAGTTGACGAAAAATGCCTGAATGCGCTTGCTGCGCTTAATAATGCAAATTTTTAAAGAACCGCCGATTTTATCGTTGATTTTATTATTCTTGTTATCTAAGTGACGTATATAGGCGGGTATTTCCCTAAAATAACGGCTGTGAAAGGAAGGATACAAAATGTATGGTACCGCCATAAAAACTCAATTCAGTGAATATATCTGGCAGGATAAGGTCATAAGGGCGGCTGTCGGTGACTGCTCCGCCGACGAATTCAGAAAAGCCATGACCGAAATGTATGAGAAGGAAACCGAAATGGCACAGCTTTGGTCCATAAATGTGGGCTGCTGCGAATTGATGGTCAGTCTGATACTGTCGGTGCTTAGCAGGAAGGACAAGCTAAAGGTGTTTTATGAGGTAAAGCGGAACGCCGCAAACAGCGTGGGAAATGCTGAGTATGCAAAGTATTCTCTGCTGATAAGCTGTCTGAATAATGATGATGAAGCGGCTGAGTATATTATCGAAAATGCGCTTTGCTATTCGGATATTGACAGTTCGCTGTATTTCACTCATCCTCTGTATATACTTATGCTCACGGGGAAATATTCCCTGATACCCGCCGTTTTGAAAAAGTCAAATGAGCTTTGCTTTAGTGAGTTCCTTTATGACGTTGACGAATCGGAAAGGGACGATATGACCTTTAGGTTTTTCGGAACTGCCCCGGTATACAGCATAGCTTCGGCGGCATATTTCGGGGACAGGGAGTTTCTGAAAGCAATGTTTGACAACGGCTATTCCATTAACGGGGACATTGTGGAAAATCTTTATTTCGAGCCCGCAGCAATGGAATTTATCATAAGGAATTTTTACGATAAAATGGGCTTGGATAAGCCTATGGGCATCTGTGATGTTGTCAAGGAAAAATTCAGCGCAGAGGAAATACTGGTAATGGCAATAAAAATAAGCTCCATGTATGGTGATGAAGCCTTTGCCGATTTCAGAGAAGGGCTTCGTCCCATGAAAAAGACAAATGTAATAAGCAGCGACATTATTTCCCTTTACTGCCCGCCGTATTTGTGGCAGGATTCAGACAGGGAAACGGATCTTATGAGGGAATCGGCGGAGAAGGAGCTTACTGTAAAGTTGTCCCGAGGTGAAAATCGGGTGCCCTTTTACGACGCCGAGAGGATATTTTCCGATAACAGCATTACATATGATATGACAAATATCACAGATGAACGCTTTTTCAGACTGCTCAGCAACAAGGATCTGAAGGCGACCCTAATGAGAAATGTTATTTTTGATAAGTCGTCTGTTGATAGTGTTGTGAAGGAGATACTGAACAGAAACAGCAAGCAGCTTACACGGCTTCTTTTGGGGAAAGAAATGATAAATAAGGATAACTATGAGGAAATACTTGACTATGCAGCTTCTCAAAAGCTCCTTAATGTGCTGGCTGTGCTTCATAAATCGGGAATTAAGCCTAAGGAAATACTGATTGATTCGTTATTTTGATTTGTTTCGTTTCTTGAGCGACGTATTTAGGTGTGTCTTTCCCCGCCGCAGGCGGGGAAAGACACATTAATCAGCAGTTTCCTAATGCAAAACGGAAGGAATGATGGAATATGATCGGAAGCTTTATCGGCAGCAGCGACAAAACTCATTTTGGTGATTTTATCCGTCAGGATAAGGTTATAAGGGCTGCAATAAGCGGCTGCTCTGCCGACGAATTCAGAAATGCTCTGACGGATATGTACAATGAGGAGGAGAAGGATCACGGCTATTATTTGGGCGTTAATACCGTCTGCTGCAATTGGCTGGTCAGTCTGATACTGTCTGTGCTCAGGCGACAGGATAAATCAACTGCGTTTTATGAGGCGCAGAAGAAGCTCAAGCTTGGTACGGATACGATACCTTCCGCAAATTATTCTTTTTTTGTCAGCTGCCTGGAAAATGACGATGAATTTGCCGAATATATTATCCGAAACGAGCTTGATTCCTCGGATTTCAGGACGATGTGGTATTTCGTAAATCCCTTGTATTTTCTTATGCTCACGGGAAAATATCGTTTGCTGAAAATTGCTCTGGACAGGTGCCGTGAGGTTTGCAGTAAAGAAAGCATTACCGACGAAACGGACGAACCGAATGACTGCACAGACAGCATCTTTTACGGCGAGGGTATGTCGTTTGTCGTTGCTTCGGCGGCTTATTTCAGGGATATGGAGTTTCTGACCCTGCTGTTTGACAGCGGCTATCGCATGGACAAGGATATTATAGTTCAGCTTTATTCCGAGCCTGCCGCTATGGAATTTATCATAGAAAATTTCTGCGATAGGCTTGGTTTGGATAAGCCCGCAGCCGTTTGTGAATATGTCGGGGAAAAATTCAGCACTCACCAAAAGCTGGAAATGGGATTGCAGATACTTCATTGCTATGGACAGGAAGCCCTTGAGCGTTTTTTGAAAGAGCAAAGTCCCATGGAAAAGGTCAGTATATTGGACGACAATATTATTATATCGTACATTGCCGTCGAATGGTCATCTGCCGACAAGGGAAAGCTTTTTCTGAATTCTCTGGCGGAAAATGAGCTTACGGTAATACTGTACGAGTATGATATTACGGACCTTTACGATGTTGAGCAGATCTTTACGGAGCAGAGTCTTACCTTTGAGCTGACATACGATGATGACGACTTTTTGGAAACGCTGAGCGATAATCAGCTCAGGGATATTCTGAAGAGAAATTTTATCTTTAAGCAGTCGGGTGACGGCAGCATTTTGCAGACGGTGATCAGCAGAAACAGCAGGCAGCTTACAAAGCTTCTTATCAAAAAAGGAATGATAAACAAGGATAACTATGAAGAAATACTTGATATTGTGATCTCAAATAGGTACCTGAATGCGCTTGCGGTGCTGAAAAATGCAGGATTTTAAAAAATAACGGCTTGCTGACGAATGCACGTAAATCAATTTTCAATGAATTTATGTAGGGGCGATCAGTGACCGCCCGCAGATACGATGTATTTTTCGGTTTTCTGCGGTAATGCGGGCGACCGATGGTCGCCCCTACATAAGTATATTTGTTTGGGATTATGTTAAAATTGATTTTCGTGTGCCGAATGAATTTTTCCTTGCTTTTTTGCGGCACATAATGTATAATAATTTTCAGAAACAACGGGAAATTTACCCGAAAAATTTTTATAAGGAGAAGGATCTTTATGGCAGTATATTTTGACCCAATGGCAAACGGGAGATATGGCAAGCCTGCGCAGCCCATATTTGCGGCAGGCAGAGAAACGGCGGAGTATCAGGAGGGCTTTCTTCTGGGCTATCTCCACAATATGCGTCATTATGACCTGAGCCCCATATTTGGCTTTGGAACATTCGGGATAGGCACTCTGACCGTAACAGCGTCAAGCTCTGCGGTAGAGCCGGGTGTCAGCCCCGATTTTGACGAGCCCCATATCCGCACGGGAATAACAAACGCTGTTTTGCTCCACCAAAAAACACTCTGGACAGGCAACGGCAGGATCACGGAGAGATCGGGCAATTTGTTTGGCAGTCTGAAACAAATGGGAATGGAGTTCACCGGAAGAAATTCGGAATACGGTAAGGTCACATCCATAAGCTGTACTCGGTATGTGGAGCAGCTTATAACCTTTTGGGGCTTTTCCGTATTCAAAAGACCCGAGGAGTCAAGCCTTTCCATAATACCGCTTTTTTTGGGCTATGACAACATCAGCGGCGATTGTGCATGGGACAGCGACGCAGCCTCCGACGGCGTAAACAGCGCATCGGAAACCTCTGCCGATGAGATCTGGAGAAGGCAGATAGCCGAAAAGCCCGCCCTTCCCGACAGCAGCAGACATAATGATTTCAAAAAAGGCTTCTTCGACGGCTACAATTTCAAATAAATCCATATAAAAAATAAACGACAAATGGGTGTTCCCCCGCCAAA
>JAEDOB010000037.1 GCA_016302225.1 Oscillospiraceae bacterium
GCCGCTTACCTTAATTCGCTGGACGGCAAGGGCGTTCACGTTGTTACAGTAAATGACTATCTTGCAAAATCTCAGTCGGAGGAAATGGGCAAGGTTTTCCGCTATCTGGGACAGAGCATCGGCTGTATCCTCCACGGTCTGACCAACGACGAAAGACGTGCCGCATACGCCTGCGATATTACCTATGGTACAAACAACGAGTTCGGCTTTGACTATCTCCGTGACAACATGGTCATTTATAAGAAGGATATGGTTCAGAGAGGACACAATTTTGCCATTGTCGATGAGGTTGACTCCATTCTCATTGATGAAGCAAGAACTCCTCTTATCATTTCCGGTCAGGGCGATAAATCCACCGAGCTTTACACTACTGTTGATAAATTTGTTAAGACCTTAAAGCCCCACTATGTCGTTGAAATGGACGATAAAGAGGATCAGGAGGAGCTTGCCGAGGACTGCGACTACATCGTTGACGAAAAGGCAAAGACCGCTACCATTACACGAAACGGCGTAAGAAAGGCTGAGAAGCACTTTGGCGTCATTAACCTGATGGACGCAGAAAATATGACTCTGCTCCACCACATAAATCAGGCACTGAAAGCAAACGGCGTTATGAAGGCTGACATTGACTACGTTGTAAACGACGAAGGCGAAGTCATCATTGTTGATGAGTTTACGGGACGTTTAATGATAGGCAGACGCTTCAACGACGGTCTGCATCAGGCTATCGAAGCAAAGGAAGGCGTTAAGATAGCAAACGAGTCCAAGACGCTGGCTACCGTTACATTCCAGAATTTCTTCCGTCTTTATACAAAGCTTTCCGGTATGACAGGTACTGCTATGACCGAAGAGGACGAGTTCAGAGAGATATACAAGCTGGACGTTGTGGAGGTCCCCACAAACCGTCCCGTTCAGAGAATAGACCACCCCGACGTTGTTTACAAGACCGAAAAGGGCAAGTTCAACGCCGCTATCGAGCAGATAATCGAGTGCCACGAAAAGGGTCAGCCCGTGCTGGTGGGTACGATATCCATCGAAAAATCCGAGCTGCTGTCCTCTATGCTGAAAAAGAGAGGAATCAAGCACGAAGTCCTGAACGCTAAGCAGCACGCAAAGGAAGCTGAGATAGTTGCTCAGGCAGGTAAATTCGGCGCCGTTACCATCGCCACCAACATGGCAGGACGAGGAACCGACATTCTCCTGGGCGGTAACGCTGAGTTTATGGCAAAGGCGGATATGCGCAAGGAAGGCATGGAGGAAGACCTTATCAACGAGGCTATCAGCTATGCGGAAACCGAAGACCCGCAGATCCTTGCCGCAAGAGAGCATTACAGAGAGCTGTACAAAAAGCACAGCGAGGAAATAAAAGAAAAGGCTGACGAGGTCAGAGCAGCAGGCGGTCTGTTTATTCTGGGTACCGAAAGACATGAGTCCAGACGTATCGACAATCAGCTGCGAGGCCGTGCGGGACGTCAGGGCGACGAGGGCGAAAGCCGTTTCTTCCTCTCCCTTGAGGACGACCTGATGCGTCTTTTCGGCGGCGACAGGATCACCACTATGATGGACACTCTCAACGTTGACGAGAATATGCCCATCGAAAGCAAAATGCTTACCAAGGTCATTGAGTCCTCACAGAAAAAGGTGGAGGGACGCAATTTCAGCATAAGAAAGAACGTCCTCAACTACGACGATGTTATGTCCAAGCAGCGTGAGATAATCTACGGTCAGAGAGCCAAGGTGCTTGACGGTGAGGATATCCACGAGTACATCGTTAAGATGATAAAGGATCTTATTATCGAAAATGTCAACGCTTATATCCTTGACGACAGCGTTCAGGACGACTGGAATCTGGCAGGACTCCGTGACCATTTTATGGGACTGTTTACCATGCCCAACGATTTCCAGTACACAACCGCAGAGCTGAGCGAGCTGAAAAAGCAGGATATTATCAATATGCTGACGGAAAGAGCGCTGGATTTCTACGAAAAGAAGGAGCAGGCTATCGGCAGCGATGTGCTCAGAGAGCTTGAAAGAGTCGTTCTGCTGAAAATAGTTGATACCAAGTGGATGAACCACATCGACGATATGGAGGAGCTGAAGCGCGGTATCGGTCTGAGAGCCTACGGTCAGAAGAACCCCGTTGTTGAGTACCGTTACGAGGGCTTTGAGATGTTCGACGCTATGATCGACGCCATCAGAGAGGACACCGTAAGAATGCTCTTTACTATCCAGGTAAGGAAGGACGAGGCTCCCAAGAGAGAGCAGGTCGCTAAGCCTCAGGAAACAGCCTCCGACGGCAGCTTTACCAACGAAAGACGTGTCAAGAAGGTCGGCAGAAACGATCCCTGTCCCTGCGGAAGCGGCAAGAAATACAAGAACTGCTGCGGAAGCGGACTCAAATAATGAAAGGATAATTTTTATGGCAATCGTTAAAGGTTTTAAGGGTCTGAGATACAATACCGAAAAGGGCGGCGACCTGAACACTTTGGTCTGCCCTCCCTACGACATTATTTCCGAGGAACAGCGTGAGAAATTTATCGAAAGCAATGAGCATAATATCATCAGGCTGGAGCTTCCCTCCGGCGAAAACAAGTACAGAGAAGCAGGCGTTACCCTTGAAAAATGGCTGAACGAAGACATTCTCACCTATGACGACAAGGACAGCATCTATGTTTACGAAATGGTGTTTACCGCTTCGGGCAAGGTGAAGTCCGTAAAGGGCTTTGTTTCCCTCATAGAGCTGCGTGATTTTGCCGACGGAGTTGTTCTCCCCCACGAGGAAACTCTCTCCAAGGCAAAGGCTGACAGATTTAACCTTATGAGCGAAACAAACGCTAATTTCAGTCAGATATACTCTCTCTATATGGACGAGGACGGCTCCGTTTACAGCCTTATCGACAGCTGTTCGCAGGGCAAGCCCGATATGGAGGTCACGGACAATGACGGCACCGTTCACAAAATGTGGTGCGTGTCCGACGAGAAGATACTTTCCGAAATTTCGGCGAAATTTGCAGACAAAAAGCTGTATATCGCAGACGGCCACCACCGTTACGAAACCGCTCTCAACTATCACAGACATCTTTGCGCAAACGGTGACGCAGTCCCCGGCGACCTCAGCGCATTTATCCCCTGTATGCTTGTAAATATGGAGAATGACGGTCTTGTGGTATTCCCCACTCATCGAATTGTCAGGGATATGCCCGAATTTGACGAGCAGAAGGTTTCCTGCGGCGCAAGCGATTATTTCGATATCAAGATAGTGAAGTCCTCTTCCGAAATGCAGGGTATGCTTGCAGCTTACTATGACGAGGGCAGCAAGGCGTTTGCCATGTACACAAAATCGGGTAATTTCACCGTTATGAAGCTTCGTGACGAAAATGCCGTTAAGGAGCTTATGCCCGAAATGTCCGATGCTTACTGCGGTCTGGACGTTTCCGTGCTGCACACCCTTATTCTCGAAAGAATTATGGGTATCGACAAGGAAAATATGGCAAATCAGAAAAACCTTACATATACAAGAAGCTTTGCGGAGGCTCTCGAAGCTGTCGATGACGGCAAGGCAAACTGTGCATTTATCCTTAATCCCACAAAGGTCAGGGAAATAAGGGACGTGGCTGCCGCTTCCGAAAAGATGCCGCAGAAGTCCACATATTTCTATCCCAAGCTTATTACGGGACTTGTTATGAACAAATTCAAGAGATAACTATCTGTCAGAGGTGTTTTATATGTTTACCGAGGAATGCAAAAATGAGCTTACCGAACACATTATCCCCTTCTGGAACAAGCTGCGGGACAATGAATTCGGCGGATTTTACGGTTTTATGAACAATGACCTTGAAGTCGACAAAAAGGCCGACAAGGGCGTTATCCTCAATTCAAGAATTCTCTGGTTCTATTCCAGCGCATACCTGACCGTCGGCGGCGAGGACAATCTTGACAATGCCAAACACGCCTACGAATTTCTGAAAAACTACTGCGTTGACCGTGAAAACGGCGGCGTTTACTGGATGATGAAGTATAACGGCGAGGTTTCCGACTCCATGAAGCACACCTATAATCAGGCGTTCGCTATCTATGCGCTGTCCGAATACTATCTTGCTTCAAAGGACAAGGACGCTTTAAAGCTGGCTTTTGAGCTGTTTGACACGGTGGAAAGCAAGTGCACCGATGATATTGCTTATATGGAGGCATTTGACAGAAACTGGCAGCTTATCGAAAACGACGCTCTCTCCGAAAACGGTCTGATGGCTGACAAGACCATGAACACCGTTCTCCACCTTATTGAGGGCTATACCGTTCTTCTGAAAGCAAGCGGAGATACCCGTGTTGCGGACAGGCTGGATTTCCTTCTCAGACTTGCAAAGGACAAGATATTTGACAGCGAGAACAACTGCCTTAAAGTGTTCTTTGATGTGAACCTGAACGTCATCGGAGATATTCATTCTTACGGTCACGACATTGAAGCCACATGGCTTATTGACCGTGCCTGCGAGGTTCTGGGAGATTCCGAGCTTGCTGCCGAATGGAAGGAGATAAATCTCAGAATTTCCGAAAATATCCGCAGTCTTGCGCTGAAAAACGGCGCACTCAATAACGAGCGCGAAAACGAAAAGATCGACACAAAGCGTGTTTGGTGGGTGCAGGCAGAGGGTATCGTAGGATTCCTAAACGCTTACAAAAACAGCGGCGGAAGAAAGGAATTCCTCGACTGTGCAAAGACGCTTTGGACATGGGTAAAGGAAAAACAGATAGACAAGAGATGCGGCGAATGGTGGGGCGAAGTCGCAGAGGACGGCACACCTATGCAGACCGTTGATATGGTGAACCCTTGGAAATGCCCGTATCACAACGGCAGAATGTGCATGGAGGTCATCACAAGAAATATAACAGAATTCTGAGGGGGCGCCTATTTATGGCACTTATTAACGTAACAGAGCAGATCGTTGAAAAGAGAATGCAGGAGATACTTCCGACTATCGACTGCTGCAAATGCGAAAAATGCTGCCTTGACATGATGGCAATTGCGCTGAATTACCTGAAGCCGCAGTATGTCAACACGGAAAAGGGTCAGCTTATCAAGCTTGCAGAAAATACGTCGATACAGAAAACCGTTGACATTGACATTGCCTGTGTCAAGGCGATAGACATTGTCAGCCGTTCTCCGCAGCACTGATAAATTCCGGGAGGCTGAATTTTGGATAAGGAACAGAATATTATTCTCACTCAGGCTTCCGACATAATTTCCGAGGTCAGAAAAGCCGTTATCGGCAAGGACGATGTGATAATTAAGGTGCTGCTGGCGATCATCTCGGGCGGTCATATACTGCTGGAGGACATTCCCGGCGTGGGCAAGACTACCATGGCACTGGCGTTTTCCAAGGCACTTTCGCTGGACTACAAGCGTATGCAGTTCACCCCCGATGTGCTCCCCTCGGACGTTACAGGCTTTAACATTTTCAATAAGCAGACAGGACGATTTGAGTACAAGGAGGGCGCAGCTGTGTGCAGCCTGTTCCTTGCGGACGAGATAAACCGTACCTCCAGCAAAACACAGTCGGCTCTCCTAGAGCTGATGGAGGAAGGCAGCGTTACGGTGGACGGCGTTACAAGACCCCTCCCCAAGCCTTATATCGTCATTGCCACGGAAAATCCCATCGGCTCGGTGGGAACGCAGCAGCTTCCCGAATCCCAGCTGGACAGATTTATCGTGCGCCTTTCCATGGGCTATCCCGACAAAAAAAGCGAAATAAGCATACTGAAAGCTCGTTCGGAAAGCGAGCCTGCCGCAGGTGTCCGCAGAATAGTTTCCTCGGAGGATATTCTTCGTATGCAGGAGGCTGCCAAAAATATTTACGTTGACGACAAGGTCTACGATTATATGGTAAGGCTTGTGTCGGCAACGAGGGAGCACCCCCTTATCCGTCTGGGAATAAGTCCCAGAGGTACTGTTGCGCTGGCGGCTATGACAAGGGCTGTGGCACTTTTACGGGGCAGAGATTTTGCCGTTCCCGATGATGTCAGATACATCTTTGCGGACGTTTGCTGCCATCGTCTTGTTATGTCCCCAAAGGCAAGGCTAAGCGGCGAAACTGCGGCTTCGGTCATACGGTCTGTTGCCGAAACGGTTCCCGCCGAATAAAAATGTGCACCGTTATCAGGAGAGTGTTATTATACAAATGCAGAAGATATTTTGCGGCGGAAAAACCGCTGTCGTTACGGCTCTGGCGCTGATGTTTTCAATGCTGCTCTGTTTACGAACGGAGGCCGTGACATTTACCCCAAATTTTACCGTTGAAAGCGATGCTGCATACCTTGTCAATCTGGACAAGGATCTGACGCTTTACGAAAAAAATGCGGACAAGCGGTGCTATCCTGCGTCGCTTACCAAAATAATGACGGCTATTATCGTGCTGGAAAATGTCCCCGACCTAGACAATACCTACGTCGAAGCCCCGCTGGTGGTGTTTGACGAGCTTTATATGACAGGTGCGTCCACGGCGGATTATTCCAGAGGAGAAATAGCCTCCGTAAATGACCTTATGCACGCAATGCTCATGGCATCTGCCTGTGAAGCGGCGGGAACGCTTGCATATCACGTGGGCGGAGAAAGCATTCCCAATTTCATCGACATGATGAACACCAAGGCACAGGAGCTGGGCTGCACGGGGACACACTTTGCAAATCCCCACGGTCTTTTCGACCCCGACCAGTACACCACCGCAAGGGATATGGCGGTCATAACTCAGTATGCGATCGAGAATTATCCCAAATTTATGGAGATCGCTTCTACCGTTGAATATCAGCTGTCCCCTACCAACAAGCGTCCCGACGGGGCAACGGTATATCACACCAACAGCATGCTGAAATCCTCCAGCGATTTCTATTATCCCTATGCAAAGGGTATCAAAACGGGTACTCTTGACGAATCGGGGCGAAATCTCATAACCATGGCAAGCTGCGACGGCAACAACTATCTGCTCGTTACTATGGGCGCACCCATGACTCTGGAGGACGGCACCAAGGCGAATTTCCAGTACACCGACCACAGAAACATCTATGAGTGGGCGTTCAATACCTTTGAGTATATGAACATAATGAGGACAGATGAAGCTGTTTCCGAGGTTTCCGTCAAATTTGGTCAGGACAAGGATTATGTAAGCGTTTGCCCCAAGGACCCCTATTCCACCCTCTGGCCAAACACCTATGACACAGCCAACATTTACAGAAAAATCACCAAGGAAGAGGTAGTTCAGGCACCCGTTCATAAGGGTGATAAGCTGGGTACCATTGAGCTGCAGCTGTCGGGGCAGACGCTGTTCACCACCGACCTTGTGGCTATGGACGACGTGGAGATCTCCATGCTGGATTACAACATTGATCTGGCAAAGAAGTTCACAAAATCCTCCATGTTCAAAATAGCAATAGCAGGTGCTGTTGTTCTGGTTCTGCTTTACGTCATCATCTATATTTCAACGGGACGCAAAAAGAAACGCCGCATCAAGCGTGTAAACAAAAGCAGGCGGTTTTAAAAGGATATAAGCCCGCTGATACATCATCAACGGGCTGATACAGTAAATATTTTACCGTCCGAAAGGACGGAAAAGAAAGGATCGATAAAGATGAAAGAACTTCCAAACGAAATGGAAAGAAATCTTAGGGCGCTCATCAAGTCAAAATACAGAAGCGTGAGGGAATTCGCCGCAAAGGCAGAAATACCCTACACAACTGTTGCGACTATCCTCAACAGGGGAATTCTCAACTCCACTGTCAGCAATGTTATCAAGATCTGCAACGCACTTAACCTTGATATTCATATGCTTACCAAGGGCGAGCTGGTGGAGGCTGCTCCCGAAAACCCCGAGGACCGCAAGTATGACAAGGAAACTATCAAGGTTGCCAACGCCTACATGACGGCAACTTCCGATAATAAGTTCGTTGTCAGACATGTCCTTAATCTTGACTGATCCTGCAAACCCACATTTGCAGGACCAGACCTCTCACCCCCGCCCATGGCGGGGGATTTTTTGGTGCCGGGAAATTCCCGACAATATAAAGAATACCACAGGTTCTGTTAATTGTCAAATAAATATGACAAAATGTAGCGATATTCGGCAGAAATAGTTATAATTCGACAGCATTCGACAAAAAATTTCTCAAAAATCATAGTTGCAGTATCGGAAATAATATGGTATAATAGTCCCATAACAGAAAAAGAACGGAGATATGAAAATGAAAATTATACTTGCTTCGGCGTCCCCCAGACGGCAGGAGCTTATGAAGCTTGTCTGCGGGTCGTTTAAAACAGTTCCTGCGGATATTGACGAATCTATCGGCGACGGCGTTCTGCCTATGGACGCTGCGGAGCTTCTCGCACGGAAAAAGGCGGAGAAGGTTTCCGAAGATTACAAAAATGCCGTCGTTATCGGCTGCGATACGGCGGTCATTGTTGATGATATTATGCTGGGAAAGCCCCTTGATGACAGCGACGCTTACAAAATGCTCTCTCTCCTGTCGGGAAGAAAGCACAAGGTCGTTACGGGCGTTTGCCTGAAATACGGCGAGCTGGAGGAAAGCTTCTCGGCGGTTTCAGAGGTGGAATTCTATCCCCTCACCGACGAGGAGATCAACGAATATGTTGAAACCGGCGAACCCAAGGACAAGGCGGGCGCATACGGCATACAGGGCGAGGGCAGTCTGCTTGTCAAGGGTATCAGCGGAGATTTCTTCAACATTGTGGGACTTCCCGCCGCACGTCTGAAACGTGAGCTTGCAGAGTTTATCAGAAAAATCGAGGAAAAATCCGAGGATTAACCGCCGATTTTCCTGTAAGTCAAAATCTCAAAGGATACCTCCGTGTCGAGGGAAACGAGTGCTTCCAGCCGCTTGTGCCCCTCCTCGGAGGTTTTGTAATAGTAGGGCGTCATGGAAAACAGCGAGCGAATGTCCTCGGCATTGTCAAGGGAAATGGTGTAGGACAGCTTCTCCGTGCCTATAAACTCAAAGCCGTCAAGGGCGTAGTCCTTTACCTCGTTCAGGTAGGGCTTGTCGTAGACGGCTTTTTTCAGCCCCCAAAGGTGACGTTCTCCGGGGATAGCCATTACCATTATGCCGCCTTTTTTCAGGACACGCAGAAATTCTTCTCCGCAGTAGGGCGCAAAAAGCGTTGCCAGAATATCGCAGGAACCGTCCCCGAAGGGCATATGAAAAATGCTTGCGGCGGCAAAGGAAATTCCCTTGTAACGCTTTGCAGCGGCATTTACGGCATTTTTGGAGATGTCTATGCCGAAAATTTCCGCAGTTTTGCCCGAAGCTGCAAGCTGTTCGGAAATTTTCCCCGTGTAATAGCCCTCACCGCAGCCGGCATCCAGAATAGTGCAGCCATTTTCCGCATATTTTCGGACGGTTTCCGCAAATGCGTCCGCAAGGGGCATATAAAAACCCTTGGAGAGAAAGCTGCGGCGGGCGTTGACCATAAGCTTGTTATCCCCGGGCAGCTTTGAATTCATCATATCGGAGAGAAGAAGATTTACATATCCCGAAGCCGCAAGGTCGTAACAGTGGTTTTTGGGGCATTTCAGAGAGTTCCCGTTTTTAGCTAATATTTCCCCGCATTTCGGGCAGATAAATCCGTTTGACATTTCCATCGATCCTTTTGTATAATGTTTTAGGTTATTATAGCATAAAATTTTCCCACAATAGCGTAATAAATCTGAACATTTAGTGTATCTTCCTAAAAAAGTTTGATAAATTCTTGACAAACTGCTTTTGACAATGTAAAATATAAGGTAGAGGACGTGTTTTCTAAGGTAATATGTCGAACAGCAATGAAGCTGTTCCGAGGAATTCCTTGAAGATGCGTCAATTTATTATGAAAGGATTGTTTGAAATGGGTTTGACTCTCACAGAAAAAATCTTGAAGGCGCACCTTGTTGACGGTGAATTTGTAAAGGGGCAGGAGATCGGTATACGTATCGACCAGACTCTTACACAGGACGCAACAGGCACAATGGCATATCTTGAATACGAGGCTATGGGAGTTCCCAGAGTAAAAACTGAACGTTCCGTTGCATATATCGACCACAACACTCTCCAGTCGGGCTTTGAAAATGCCGATGACCACCGCTTTATCGGCAGTGTTGCAAAGAAGCACGGAATTTACTTCTCCCGTCCCGGAAACGGTATCTGCCATCAGGTTCATCTGGAAAGATTTGGTGTTCCCGGAAAGACACTTATCGGTTCCGACAGCCACACCCCCACAGGCGGCGGTATCGGTATGATAGCTATCGGCGCAGGCGGTCTGGACGTTGCTGTTGCAATGGGCGGCGGCGCATACTATATTACATACCCCAAGATCGTTAAGGTTGAGCTTACAGGCAAGCTTTCTCCCTGGGTATCCGCAAAGGACGTTATCCTTGAAGTCCTGAGACGTCTCTCCGTTAAGGGCGGCGTGGGCAAGGTCATCGAGTACTGCGGCGAGGGCGTTAAGACCCTTTCCGTTCCCGAAAGAGCTACTATCACCAACATGGGCGCAGAGCTTGGCGCAACTACGTCTATCTTCCCCTCCGATGAGATAACAAAGCAGTTCCTTAAAGCACAGCAGCGTGAAGAGGTGTGGACAGAGCTTTCCGCAGACCCCGATGCTGTTTATGACGAGGTCGTTGAGATAAATCTCTCCGAGCTGGTTCCTCTGGCTGCTTGTCCTCATTCTCCCGACAATGTTAAGTCCGTTGAGGAGATAGGCAATCTGAAAATTGACCAGGTCTGCATAGGCTCCTGCACAAACTCCTCTCTCATGGATATGCTGAAAGTTGCACATATCCTCAAGGGCAAGACTGTTCACCCCGATGTTTCACTGTCTATCGCACCCGGCTCCAAGCAGGTGCTGAATATGCTTGCTCAGAACGGCGCACTTTCTATCCTCATTGAAGCAGGCGCAAGGATCCTTGAATCCGCTTGCGGTCCCTGCATCGGTATGGGACAGTCCCCCAACTCCAAGGGTATCTCCCTGAGAACCTTTAACAGAAATTTCGAGGGACGCTCAGGCACTAAGGACGGTCAGATATACCTTGTATCTCCCGAAATGGCTGCCGCTTCTGCTATCACAGGCGTTCTCACCGACCCGAGAACTCTCGGCGATATGCCCGAATTTAAGCTGCCCGAGGTATTCTCCATCAACGATAATATGATAGTTCCCCCCGCTCCCGTTGAGGAAATGGATAAGGTCGAGATACTCAGAGGTCCCAACATCAAGCCCTTCCCCGAAACCGCTCCTCTTATGGAAACCATCGAAGCAGGCGTTTCCTTAAAGGTTGGCGACAACATCACCACAGACCATATCATGCCCGCAGGCGCAAAGATACTGCCTCTGCGTTCCAATATCCCCGCAATTTCTCAGCACTGCTTTGCTGTATGCGATGAAAAGTTCCCCGCAAGAGCAAAGGAAATGGGCAAGTCCATTATCGTGGGCGGCTCCAACTACGGTCAGGGTTCCTCCCGTGAGCACGCTGCTCTTGCTCCTCTCTATCTGGGAGTTAAGGCTGTTCTGGTTAAATCCTTTGCTAGAATTCACCGTGCTAACCTTATCAATGCGGGTATTCTTCCCCTTACATTTGTAAACGAAGCAGATTACGATTCTATCGCACAGGGCGACGTTCTCGTTCTGGCTGACGTAAGAAAGGCTGTTTCCGAGGGCAAGACCGAGCTTACCGTTGTCAATAAGACCAGCGGCAAGGAAATTCCCGTTCTCTGCGAGCTTTCGGGACGTACCAAGGATATTATGCTTGCAGGCGGTCTGCTTGACTACACAAGAGAATCTCTGAAATAATACAGACATTAGGAGGGCATTATGAGCTATTTGGAAATGCTTTTACGAAGAAGACATCACAGAAATTCCCATGCCGACCCAAGATATGGTATTCCACTGTTTCTTGTCATGGGTGCAATAGTTCTTTTCGACTATTTAGTGAAAAAATATGCACCCGATATGGACCAAAAGCTCAAAAATGTCCTCGCTGTTGCCATAGCCGTCATAGTTCTCCTGCTGAGTTTTCTCCTTATAAACGCAGGCGGCTCCGAATGAAGCTTCGGGGTTACGGAAGAATTTCTCCCGGCACAGGATATTGCGTGATAATGGCATTTCTTGCAGTAAGAGCCGTTACGGAG
>JAEDOB010000297.1 GCA_016302225.1 Oscillospiraceae bacterium
TATGATATATAAATACGAAACACATCTTCACACCTTTGAAGCCTCTGCCTGTGCGGTAAGCAGCGGGGAACAGATGGCGCAGCTTTACAGCAGCAAGGGTTACGCAGGCATCTTCGTCACCGACCATTTCTTCAACGGAAACAGCTGTATTCCCCGTGACCTTGACTGGGCAGAGCGTGTCAAGCAGTTTTGCTTTGGTTATGAGCACGCAAAGGCAGCGGGTGAAAAGCTTGGTCTGGACGTGTTTTTCGGTTTTGAATGGAACTACCATGCAATGGAGTTTCTCGTTTACGGTCTGGATAAGGATTTCCTTCTGGCAAATCCCAACTTCGATAAGCTAAAGCCCGCAAATTTTGCAAGTCTTGTCCACCGTGCGGGGGGATTTATCAGTCAGGCTCACCCGTTCAGAGAAGCACCGTATATTCGGGAACAGATTCAGTATCCCGAGCTTTCCGACGCTGCCGAGGTCATTAATATGGGAAATCATTCCGCAGATATGAACAGAAAGGCTCTCGAATATGCGGAAAAGCACTCTCTTGCAAAAACGGCAGGTTCGGATATTCACAGCACTGACCGTTTCAGCGGCGGCGGAATGGCGTTTGACCACCGTCTGACAGGTCCCCGAGATTTTATGGAATGCGTAAGAGCGGGAAATTGTGAGCTTTTAGGGGATTTTATCTGAAAAATGACCTTACAGACCTCTCAGGTCAAATTCGGGAGTGTATTCCTCCTTTGCGGACGAACGCTCCTGCATATAGCCGTTAAAACCCAGCGAAAGGGCATATTCGCAGACGGAATTGTATTCAAATGTGGAAATTCGGCGGTTAATTTCCTTGTGTTCACAGCTTTTGTAAAAGGGCGTGTACTGGCTCATAAGGCTCAGATAAATTCGGTCAATGGGGAACGCCGCCGCTATTTCATCAAGCACCCGAAAGGAATCATGCCTGTGGGTCGGCAGCACCAGATGGCGTATTATCAGACCTTTTTTGATAAGACCGTTTTCCCCGAGGACGATCCCGCCTGTCTGACGGAACATCTCCTTTGCGGCGGGGAGGGCGTACTCAAAATAGTCCGCCGCCTGAGAATATTTTAGGGAAATATCGGGGCTGAAATATTTTATGTCGGGGAGATATACGTCAATAAGCCCGTCCAGCATTTTAAGGGATTGTGTACGTTCATATCCGCCCGAATTGTAGATGAACGGTATGGACAGCCTGTCCCGCACAAGCTCTATTGCCGATATGACCGACGGCAGGAAATGTGTGGGATTGACGAGATTTATGTTGTCAGCACCCATATCCTCCAGCCGCAGGAAAACGTCCGCAAGCTGTGAAACCGTCAGCTCCTTTCCGAAGCCTTCGGCGGATATTTTGTAATTCTGACAGAAGCAGCATTTCAGGGAACAGCCCGAAAAAAACACCGTGCCCGAACCGTTTCCGCCGCTGATGCAGGGTTCTTCCCACATATGCAGGGACGCCCTTGCCGCTTTTGGTACGGTGCCGCTTTTGCAGAAGCCTTGTGCCTTGGTTCGGTCTGCGCCGCATTGTCTTGGGCAAAGGCGGCAGTCTGTATAGGAAATTTCCATTAATGATCTCTCCGTAACAATGTGCCTTTCTCCGAAAAACGGGGAAAGGCACACTTTTTTAGTAAACGTCATATATGTTTCTACCCGCCTTCGGCGGGTAGAAACATATAAAAAACACAAATTTCGCTTAAAGTAAATATTTTTTCGTTTACTGTAAATTATTCTTTATTTGCCGAAAGCTCGTCCTTAATGCCCTTGAGGATAATATCTCTGCACTTAACGGCATCGTCCTTGCTCATAGGCTCAACATTTTCAAGGGGATAGTCAATGCCGAGATTTTTGTACTTGACCTTGCCCATATCGTGGTAGGGGAGCACGTCCAAAGCCTTGATATTCTTGAAATGCGCCAGAAAATGTCCCAGCCTGTCAAGATAAACGGGATTGTCCGTAATGCCCGGAACAACAACGTGGCGTATCCACATATCAATGTTATTATCCCGCAGATACTCCGCAAATTTCAGGATATTCACATTTTTCTGAGATGTCAGCTTTATGTGCTCCTCGGGGTCAATGTGCTTAATATCCAGCATAACAAGGTCGGTGGACTTGATAAGCCTGTCAAACTTTTCCGTGTGAGCGGGCGTGAAGGTGATACCCGATGTGTCAAGGCAGGTATGTATGCCCTTTTCCTTTGCCTTTTCAAACAGCTCGGTGACGAAATCTATCTGCATAAGGGGCTCGCCGCCTGTGACGGTAAGACCGCCGTTTGTGAGAAACTCCTTGCACTTGTCGTACTCCTTCATGACCTCGTCAACGGTCATTTCCGTGCCTGTGCCTATCTCCCATGTGTCGGGGTTATGGCAGTAAAGGCAGCGCATAGGGCAGCCCTGTGTGAACACCACAAATCTTACTCCGGGACCGTCTACCGTGCCAAAGGATTCCAGCGAATGTATTCTTCCAATCATTTATATCAGCCTTTCTAAGGAATCGCCGATTTAATTGACATTTCTGCTTTTTCTGTTGTTTGAGTGATGTATTGAGGTGTGGGTGTTCCCCCGCCTTCGGCGGGGGA
>JAEDOB010000298.1 GCA_016302225.1 Oscillospiraceae bacterium
CCCGAAGAAGGGTCGCAGTATGCTCGGAAACGCCGTCAACAGCGGTCAAAGCCTTCATATCCGCCGAAAATACTCCGGGGAGATTTCCGAATTTATTGAGAAGCTTGTGGGCAAGCTCGTTGGTGTCCTTTCTGGGACAGGAATAGAACAGAAAAAACTCCAGTATCTGGTGCATTTCAAAGCCCTCAAAGCCGTTTTCCAGGAACCGTTTTTTCAGTCTGGCACGGTGTCCCTCATGAAGATTTTCTTCATTTTTATCAGCCAAAGCATTCACCTCCAACTATATCATTATACTACATAAATCCCCCAAAGAAAAGGGGATTTTGAAAATTTTCCGAGAAAGGCAGCGTAAATTTATGACAAAACCGGATATGCTGGATTTCAAAGGCGTTCCGCTGGAAAAAAGCCTTGAAAAAAACCTGGAAAATATACGACGGATAACAGGCAGAAGCTCCGACCTGCTGGAAAATCCCATCGAAATAAACGGCGTAAAATGCAACCTTATCTGCTATGAGGGAATGATCTCCACCTCCACCATAACCGAGCTTATCCTTCACCCGCTCATGGATATTGACATCGGGCAAGACCATGCCCCCGAAGCGCTTCTTCACCACGTCAAAAACCATATGCTGATGACCATCGACAGAGGATTTTCCGAGGATTACGGCGACCTTATCCGCCGTGCCATGAGCGGGTTTGCAATCCTGCTTATTGACGGGATCGCAGAGGCTTGCGCTTTCGGCGTTCAGGGATATGCTGTCCGTGGGATTGACGAACCCAACGGCGAAGGCAACGTAAAGGGTGCCCACGAAGGCTTTGTGGAAGTCGTCAGGACCAATATGTCCCTTGTCCGCCGCAGAGTGAAATCCCCCATGCTGAGATTTGACCTGTTCCCCATCAGCGAACACTCAAACACCGATGTTATCGTCTGCTATATGGCTGACAGAGTTCCCAAGGAAACGGTTGAAAGCATCAAAAAACGGCTGAAAAGCATAAAGCTGGAAACCATTCTCGGCAGCGGATATATTGAGCCTTTTCTGGATAATTCAAAGCTTTCGCTGTTTTCGGGAGTGTCCGTCACCGAACGCCCCGACGCATTCTGCGGAAAGCTGCTGGAAGGTCGTGTTGGCATACTTATTGACGGCACGCCTTACGCCATAATCGTCCCCTACCTGTTTATCGAAAATTTCCAGACAATGGACGACTACAATATGCGCCCATACTATGCGGCGTTTATTCGGATAATAAAATTTGCAGCATTTCTCCTTGCAATTTTTCTCCCGGGGATATACGTTGCCGCCGCCACATTTCACCCCGAAATGTTCCGCTACGGTTTAATGCTAAAGCTTGCCGAAGCCGAAAAGGACGCACCTTTGCCCCTGATGGCGGAAGCAATAATTGTCCTGCTGATATACGAGGTCGTCAGAGAAGCTGGGCTGCGTCTGCCGAAAAATGTTGGCGGTGCGGTAAGCATTGTGGGCGGTCTTATCATCGGGGACGCTGCCGTAAGCGGCGGACTTATCTCAAACCCTTTGCTGGTAGCGGTCGCACTGGCGGTAACGGCGTCCTTTGTTATACCGAACCTTAATCAGCCTGTAACGCTGCTGCGGTTAATCTGCGTAATTGTCGGGGGCTTTTGGGGATTTTTCGGCGTGTCCGCCCTTGCCGCAGTTGTTCTGGTGAATATCTGCTCCATTGAAAGCTGCGGGATCCCCGTAACTGCGCCCCTTTCGCCCTTTACGCTAAAGTCAATGCGGGACGTTTTCGTCCGTCTGGGCTTCAAAACTCTTGAAAATGGTCACGCCAACATTGGAAATATGACAGGCGCAAACTATGGAAGGAATGGTCGTTTCGATGAACAGTAACAGCGTTTTCGGGGGCAGGATAAGCGGTGCGCAGGCGGTTTCTCTGCTGCTGATATGCAGCATGTTCAGCCTGATGACAATGCCGTCCGATGAAAATGTGGGGTTCAAGGTTCAGCTGGCGGCAGCGGCTGTTTCTGCACTAATTCAGGCGGTAATCGCAATCCCCCTTGTAATGCTGAACAGTCCAGAAAATGGCTTGAAACGTGGCTTTTGGGGGATTTTCTGCCGAATTTTGTACTGCATTTTTTTCCTTGCAATGGCGGCAAATGTCATACTTGAAAGCTTCGGATTTCTGGAAAAACAGTTCTATCGGAATACGGGAAAAATCGGCGTCTGCATAACGCTTGCTGTCCTATGCGGCTACTGCGCCTATCTTGGCATAGAGGGGCTTGCCCGTTCCTCGGCGGTGATGCTGACGGTGTTTTTTATTGTAACTATTGCCCTGATATTACTGTCTGTCGGGAAATCCGACCTGTCCGTTTTTATGGACAGAAGCTTTGTGTATACGGGACAGCTGCCTAAAGCGGTTTACAAGGATTTGTCAAGGGGCGGAGAGATAGTTGCCACCGTTTTCCTTGCGGGATATTCAAAGGAAAATACCCGAAAGCCGCTTTACACATTTATCGCCGTAAAGCTGATAGTTACCTGCGGAATCATCTTTGCTATAGGCGCAATTGCGGGACGGTTTGCCTATATCGCCGACTTCCCGTTTATGTCCCTTTCTGCC
>JAEDOB010000038.1 GCA_016302225.1 Oscillospiraceae bacterium
CAAAGGCAGAAGCAGATGCTCTCGAAGCTAAGATCTCCGACAGCTTCCGTCAGATTCTCGGTTTCTAATTAAAAAAAATCGTTCAAAAAACAAAATCCTTGTCGGGCGTTATGCTCGGCAAGGATTTTTTATGTGAATTAATTTTCGCTGTAATCATCACCCGAATACTCAAAAACATCATCGGTAATGTACATCTCACCCGAATCGGACAGCAGCTCCGTTCCCCTGTTGGGATCGAGAAGCATTTTTATTGCACGGTGATTTACGGTAACAGAAACGTCCGTGTGCTCTCCGCCGAACTCACCGTCCAGCGTCCAGGGAACAGCCTCCTCCGAAATAAATCGGGCATTTTTCGTCTTGAAGCAGTAGAAGCACGGCGCACCAAGCTCCTTGCGTATCAGATAATTGATGGTATGCTGCAGCTCAAGCAGCGTCTGGGGCATACGAATAAGAAATCCTTCATAAATACCGTCGTCCATAAGCACATCATCAACGCTCAGATGCTTCAAGCCGCCCACCGATTTGGAATTGGATATCATACCGAAAATAAATGTGTCCTCTATCTCCAAATCATCGGTGGTTATCTTCATTTTGTAGCCCTTTATCTCACCAAGACGCTTTACACCCTCCATAATATAAGCAAGGGTGCCGAAGATGTTTTTCAGCTGCTGGGAGGTCATATATGCAACGTCCGTAAATGCTCCGAATGCGGCAATATAGGTGAAATATCGGTCATTGAAGCCGCCTATGTCCAGCTGCTTCGGCTCGCCGTTTACGATACATTTCACCGCTGCGGGCATATACTTCGGAATACGCAGACTTGATGCGAAATCGTTTACCGTTCCCGCAGGGATATATCCCATCAGCGGACGATTTTCCTCGGGAATAGACAGGATACCCCTGATAGTTTCGTTAAGCGTACCGTCACCGCCGCTGCAAACTACAATATCGCTGTTGGGCGCTTCTCTCATAACAACGCTGTTTGCGTCCAGCACCGCCTGAGTTGGGTGCGCCAGAACATCGCAGCCCATTGCGGTAAAGGTATCGATTATTTCCGCCAGATGATGCTTTATCAGACCTTTTCCCGAATGAGGATTATAAACAAAAAGCATTTTTTTCATATCAGGTCATGCCTCCCGCAGGAAGCATATCCTCCTTTCAACAGCGTATCATGTAAAATCCACGTCAACGGTTATAACACATTGACAGCGGCTGTCAGCGGTCTTTACAGCCTGCGAAACGTAAGCCGCCGCCTTATCCTTTTCCTGCTGGGTAAATTTACCCTTTAATACCAGGTCAAAAATCAGGTTAATGTTGTTTTCTCCGTCGGTAACTCTGAAATCGTGAATGGAATATTCGGGGTCGTACTCCTTGACAATGCCCTGAACCATTGATTTCAGCTCATTTGTCCGTTCGCAGTTTACGCAGACGGGATCCATATGAATTACCATAAGTACGCCCGTTTCGTGAAATATTTTCTTTTCGACAGCGTCGATGGTTTCGTGGGCTGCCACAATATCCACATTATCGGGCACTTCGGCATGTGCGGAAGCAAATACCCGTCCCGGACCGTAATCGTGCACCATCAGGTCATGAACGCCCGTTATCTCGTCCCCCGACATAATAAGCTCACGCAGCTTTTCCACCAGCTCCGGGGACGGCGGACCGCCAAGCAGCAGGTCGATAGTTTCCTTAGCCATACCAAATCCGCCGTAGATGATAAATCCCGCAACCAGCAGACCGATTATGCCGTCAATGCTGAACGGCAGGAAATGTCCGATAACAGTCGCCGCAATGACTGCACTTGTGGAAATAACATCGTTCAGACTGTCCCTTGCCGTTGCCTTCATTACCGAGGACGAAATCATTTTGGCTATGTAGCTGTAATAGGAGAACATCCACAGCTTCACCAGCACAGACGCCGCCAGAATGCAGATAAGCGGCACGCTGAACGCCATCTCCTCGGGGTGAATGACCTTATCCGCCGAGGTTTTCAGCAGTTCAAAGCCCACCAGCATTATAATGAACGACACTATCAGGGAGGATATGTACTCAAACCTTCCGTGACCGAAGGGGTGTTCCCTGTCGGGGACAAGATTAGAAAGCCGTGCGCCGATTATTGCCACAAAGCAGCTGCCCATATCCGAAAGATTGTTGAAGGCGTCCGACATAATGGCAACGCTTTTCATCATCAATCCAATAGTCAGCTTTAACCCGAACAAAAACAGGTTGCAGATAATTCCCAGCACGCCGCCGAGAATTCCATATCTTTCACGGACGGTCTTATCCTCGACGTTTTCGTAATCCTTTATAAAAATTTTGGCAAGATGCCGTATCATAAAGTCACCTCATATCGTGTGAAAAATGGGCAATGTATGCTAAATATATAATATCGGAACAGAGCGAAAAATATACATCAAAAGCTAAATCATCTTATATCAGAAAACTCATTACAACTTAGGTCAATCATAATTCTGATTATTTAGCTTTTCTTTGAGCTGCTTTGATATTACTTCATATTCCAGACTGTCAATGGTCATTGCATTTTTCAGCATTTGGTTTTTAGCTGCTCTCAGCACATCAGCAGAATACTTGTCTTTATTTCTCTTTTCCCACTCCTTATTTAATTTTCTATCTTTCTTATCCCGCTCTTTCAGCAGTCTTTTTAAATCCTTTTGATTGCTTTTAAAGTCGAAGAAGCCCATACTATCGCCCTTTTCGATTTTTCGATAATTTTGCAAGATAATCATTGTCCGAACATTATTATATATCTAAATCCGCTGTATGTCAAGATTTTCCTACAAAAACTCGAATAATTCTCATCAAACAGTCACTAAGCTTTGTGTCCGCACGTTGAAAAAATATCCGACAAATCTGTTATTATCCCCCGAAACGCCAACGCATTTCTTTCATTGATTTTCGTTATATTTTCGCAGCTAATGAACTCCGGCGAAAAATGCTGTTCAAAGGTTCTGATCTCGGACAATAAGCCGCTGTCCAAATATTTGCATTCCAGATTAAATACCGACCAAGGCATAGATAAAAGTGAATCATCGGACAAGCATTTTTCAACATAGGTGTCGTAAGAAAGCAGTTCTTCATCGGTTTCAGCCATAAGAAGTCTGTTGTATGAAGTTTCTATCAGTTGAAGCTGTCTGTTACTGTCAAAAGTATAACTCGAATAGTCCATAATAAAGCCTGAAAATTTTCGATAATTACAGCATATATAAGCTGTCGGAACATTGGAATAATAGGCTGTTATCTGCACTTTGTATAAAAAATGCCCATGATCAAAGCTCAAAACCGCAATTCTATCTTCATCATATATTATAGCTTCAATATGACTCGGGCAGGAATTTTCAAATGCCATGCTTAATATCAGTTTATCGTTTTCATCATAATAATGTTCCAAATAATTACCGCCGGCGGGTTTTCTTGAAAGCTTTGAAAATTCCTTGAATTTTTTGTGGGCAAGAACATCGCATAGGTTAAAATTAATTGGATAGGAATTCACTTTAGAAAGCACCTTCGTTTTTACCTTGCTTTCGCATTTTTCGATCAAGGCATCATATTCATTATGGTATTTCAAATAATACTCACGAAAAAGCTCTTTTCCCTTTTTAAGGCAATCTATATCTATCATAAACCATTCTCCGTCCCAAACTAAAATAAAAAAGCTCGGGACATCACCCCAAGCCCTGTCGATTCCGTTACCCCGCAGAAAAAATTTCCAACCTGAACCGATATAGAAAAAACCCGAGAAAAACTCTCAGGCTTATCTTTAAAATGTGGGGTGGGAGATGGGTTTCGAACCCACGACCTTCGGGACCACAATCCGACGCTCTAACCAGCTGAGCTACACCCACCATATTGGCGCGCCATGCTGGATTCGAACCAGCGGCTTACTGCTTAGAAGGCAGTTACTCTATCCAGCTGAGTTAATGGCGCACATTGGAGCGGGTGATGGGAATCGAACCCACGCGACCAGCTTGGAAGGCTGGGATTCTACCATTGAACTACACCCGCATATTTTACTGAAAGAAAACTCTGCAAGCTTTTCTGCTTGATTTTGTTTATCTCTCTCAGCGACTTTATTATTATATCACAACCAAATCACTTTGTCAAGCATTTTTCAGAAAAATATTTTAATTAACCTCTGTACGATTTTTCGATAAATCAGACAGCTGTCCAACAAAGACAGCTGTCTGTTTTCAAACGAAAAATCACTTTGCAGTAACGGTTATTTCACCATTATCGGCAGAAAGCTCAATAGCCGCAACGCCCTTCTCGGAATCAATGATAAGCTGAGCCGTCTTATCCTCAACATCTGTGCGGATAACACGTCTGATGTCCCTTGCGCCGAACTTGCCGCCGTAGGATTTCTCGGCAATTGCTTCAAGAGCCGCCTTGTCATAGCCGAACGCAATTCCCTTCTCCTCAAGAGGTTCCTTCATTTCGTCCAGCATAAGCGCAGCAATATCGCAGTAATTCTCCTTGGTAAGAGGGTCAAACACAACTACCTCGTCAATTCGGCTGAGAAATTCGGGACGGAGGAACTCGGACAGTGCCTTCATCGCCTTTTCCTTGGAGATCTCCCCTGCCGTCTTGTTAAAGCCAACGCCTGTGCTCTTGTCTGTGGAGCCTGCATTGGAGGTCATAGCGATAATGGTGTTCTCAAAGCTTACGGAACGTCCCTGAGCATCGTTTATCTTGCCCTCGTCAAGTATCTGGAGGAGAATGTTCATAACATCGGGGTGCGCCTTCTCAATTTCATCAAAAAGCACAACGGAATAGGGCTTTCTCCTTACCTTTTCGGTCAGCTGACCTGCTTCGTCATAGCCAACATATCCCGGAGGAGAGCCGATAAGTCTGGAAAGCGAATGCTTCTCCATATACTCGGTCATATCTATCCTGATAAGCGGGTCATTTCCGTCAAACAGCTCCTGCGCCAGCACCTTGACAAGCTCGGTTTTTCCAACGCCTGTGGGTCCCACAAAAATAAACGAAGCGGGACGGCGGCGTTTTGAAAGCTGCACTCTGGTACGCTTTATAGCCTTGCTCACAGCCTCAACAGCCTTATCCTGACCGATAATATGCTTTTTAAGCTCCGTTTCAAGAGATGCCATCTTCTTGTACTCCGACTCTGCCACCTTTGCAGCGGGAATTCCCGTCCAAAGCTCTATGACCTTTGAAATATCGGTTTCCGTAACATACAGCTCGGAGATAGCCTTTTCAAGCTCGGAAAGCTTCTCCTCTTCCCTGCTTATCTCGCCCTTTATCTCCGCCAGCTTTGCGTAATCGGGCTCGGAAGCGTCCTCATAATCCTTCTGCTCACTGCGAAGCTTTTCAAGATTTTCCGCCGTGCTGTCATAATCGGACAGTTCATCGCTTCTGATACATCTGTATGCACAGGCTTCATCAAGCAGGTCAATCGCCTTATCGGGCAAAAATCTGTCGTTGATATATCTCTCGGATAACACTGCACAGCGTTTAAGCAGCTCGTCGCTTATCTTTACACGATGATGCTTCTCGTAATACTCCTTTATACCCAGCAGAACGCTGTAAGTATTCTCAACGGTAGGCTCGGGAACGGTCACAGGCTGGAAACGCCTTTCAAGGGCACTGTCCTTTTCGATATACTTGCGGTACTCATTAAAGGTGGTCGCACCGATGACCTGTACCTCACCTCTGGAAAGAGCGGGTTTCAGGATATTTGCGGCGTTCATGGAGCCTTCGCTGTCGCCTGCACCTACAAGGCTGTGCACCTCGTCGATAAACAGTATTATGTTGCCCTCTGCCTTGACCTCTTCAATAAGCCCCTTTACACGGCTCTCAAACTGTCCTCTGAACTGCGTTCCCGCAACAAGAGCCGTAAGGTCAAGCAGATAAAGCTGCTTATTTTTCAGTCTGAACGGCACATCTCCCGAAACTATCTTCTGAGCAATGCCCTCAACAATAGCCGTCTTTCCGACACCGGGTTCACCTATCAGACAGGGATTGTTCTTCTGTCTGCGGCTGAGTATCTGAATTGTGCGGGCGATCTCCTTTTCTCTGCCGATTATCCTGTCAAGCTCGCCGTCCGCAGCCTGCTGAGTAAGATTTGTACAATAGGTTTCCAGGAACTTGCCCTTGCCTTTTTTTGCGCCGTTAGGATTGGAATGCCCTCCTGTCTTTGGTGAAACAGGCTCTGCGTCCTCGCCTTCCGGTTCATTCTGCCTGCGGTTAGCCGCAAATGCACTTCCCAGCTGTCCCAGACTGTTCTGTATACCGCCCAGCATATTCTGGATAAACGGCGGAATAGCTCCCGTGCCGCCCCTTTCAAAGGAATCCCCGTCACCCATATCGAAATCATCGGAAAATTCGGTCATTTCGTCCGCAAACTGCTCGATCTCGTCATCGGTGATACCCATCTGGTCCATATATTCCTTTACCTGCGGGATATTCAGCTCCCTTGCGCAGACAAGGCATAAGCCCTCGTTTTTCTTTTCTTCGCCTTGAATAGCGGTGATGAACACCACCGCTGTTCGTTTCTTACATCTTGTGCAAAGCATATGATCCTCCAAATCCCGCCTTCGGTATTACGAAAGCGAAAAATAATATATATACCTGTAAAAAACAGTATTGTCGATAGTTTCGGTGTTGACAAATGGAATAATATTTCCGCTTAGCCCGATAATTATCCGCAAAAGTGCGGTCAACAGTGCCAGATACAAGCCCGCTTCAATAAGCCCCGCAGCACCGCCGAGCACGGTGTTCGCCGTACCCACCAGCGGTATCTTTTTAACAGCGGAGCTTGCCCTCGAAAGCCTGCGGACTATTGTCATAGCCGCTCCGAAAATAACAAAAAACAACAGCGACCGAAGCAGATAGACCGCCTCATACCTGATAAAATTTTCCTCGACATAAGCCGCCGCCTCGGCAGGCTCGCCCAGCACCGAACGGAGCAGCTTATCCCCCGTGTCCTCATGGGCAGACGGAAGAATTCTCGGGACGACAATATCGGTCAACTCTTTTAGTTTAGCATTAATTTCCTCTTTCGTCAATCCCGTTTTGGAATTTTCGGGAATATACTTTAAAATTTCATCGGCAATATCGCCGTTTTCGGTACTGTTTACCCTATCAATAAAGTCATCTATCTCCGAATTATCGGCATTATAACCGTATTCTGCGATGATCGACCTTATCTTTTCCTTGATAGTTTCGCTTGCCTCGGTTATCTCCTTTTCAACAGCGGTAGTTATGGGCTCTTTAAGATAGCTGTCATAAATCATCGGGGCTGCCGCACGGCTGATAAACAACGCCGCAGCAAAGCAGATAATATACCCGAAAAACATGACCATCATCTTGACAAAGCCCTTATTTGCCCCCGCAGCCGCACATATCACTATTATCAGTGCCGCCACGGCATCATAAACAAGTGCAGGACTAAACTCCAATGCAGTCCCTCCCAATTAACCCGAAAAATCAATTCGATTTATTTCATCATAGCCCAGCAGATATATGTAACCTCCCAGCTTGACAAAGCCGTCATATTCATCGTCCAGAGAAACTCCTGCGCCCTCTGTGCCGTCGGCGTTATAAGAGGATATTCCGGAAGAGGTCAATATATAAGCTGTTGTGCCCTCAACGGTAATGTCCTTTGCGATACCGCTGACATTAAGCTCATTAACGCTGTTGTCTGCGTTATTTATAAGCTTGAGGACGGTTCTCCTCCGCTCCTGATTTTCAAAAATGAGCGCAGTCAGTTCCTTTGAACTGTCAAAGTCGATAAGTGTGTTTTTATATTCAACGGAGGTTTTGTAATTGCCGTTGTTATCGAAAAATGCGCACATATTGTCACCGAACATCAGCTCTCCGCCCTCAACTGAGCTTGTGGACATCGCCATAGTGCTGATAGTATCGGAAACCCACACGGAATCTCTCTCACCATACCTGTAACGTGTCATCTGGGAAACCAGCTCGCCCCCCGACGCACCGAGAGTTGTCACAACGATACCGTCATTATTCTCGGTAAACGACACATCAATAATACGCCTGTCATTGGCGGTCAGGCTGAAAATCAGCCCACCGTTCTGGTCAAAAACCGAAAGCTGCGACAGTGCCTTATCCGGACGGGTAATGACTGCGGTGTTGTCGTTGCTGCTGAGCCGTGCAAAAAGTATGCTTTCGTCCATATTTTTCTCGAAAACAGTCTTGTGACGGTTCACCACCCGAAGCTTTTTTCCGCCCAGGTCGTAAATAAGCACACGTCTGCTGTTTGCCGCCATGACGGGATTGGCATACTCATGCTGAACATCGCAGTTAAGCTCTCCGTTTGTATCGTAAATGCGCAGATGCGACTCGTCCAACAGAGAAAAATAGCCGTTCATGGGCAGCAGCTGATAGCCCGAACCGCCTGTGATGGAAATGGGGAAATTACCCTCTGCCAGTTCGCCGCTGTTTTCCACGGTAAAGGTCGGTATCTTCTTCATAATGCCGTCAAGCTTGGGGTACCAGATATTTTTGGTCAGCACAACAGCCGCTGCCACCGCAATGAGCAGCAGAGCGGGTATCAGCTTTCTTGCAAGGCTTTTGGCTTTTTTATTACGCTTGAACCTTTTCATTTCTCTGACGTCGGTATTTATTGCCATATTTTACCTTCCTTATTCGTAAAAAACCTTGTTAAGATACAAACCGTGAGGAGGGGCAGTTTTCCCCGCCTGTGTCCTGTCAAGAGCCGCAATTATCTGCGGAATACCGTCGGGCGGTATCTTTCCCTCGTTTATGTAAATGAGCGTGCCCACCATTATCCTAATCATATTATATAAAAATCCATTGCCTTTTACAAGAAGTTTCACCAAATTTTCATCTTTCTCGACCTTGAAATATTCGATAGTCCTGACATTATCCTCTTTCAGACCCGCAGTTCCGCAGAATGAAGTAAAGTCGTGTGTTCCCACAAAATCAAGTGCGGAACGTGCAATAAGTTCTGTGTCCAGACCGTAAGGATAATGCAGCGCAAGGTCGGACATAAACGGATTTTTGCTTTCGGAAATGCAAATTTTGTAAACATACTCCTTTGCCACACAGGAAAATCTTGCATGAAAATCCTCGGGTGCTTCCTCGCAGGAAATAATTGCAATGTCCTCGGGAAGCATGGAATTCAGCCCCCTGACGAAATTTTTGCAGGGAATAGTGCTGTTTGTAAGAAATGAGAAGCAGAACTCATTTGCGTGAACGCCTGTGTCCGTCCTTGAACAGCCGTTGACAGTAACCTGCTCATTCAGCAGCTTTCCCATCATTCTTTCAAGGACATTCTGAATTCCAACAGCATTATCCTGCCGCTGAAATCCGTGGTATCTCGTCCCCCGATAGGACATATAGACCTTTAAATTTCTCAAAAGAAGGCTTCTCCTTTCTTAATTTCAGCTAAAGTTATTTGCGACGTAAAATCCACAAAACGGTCGGTTTAAAGTAAATACTGTTATCTGAATACGGATAAAGCTGCTTACGATGTGACCGCACCCATAAAAATGACCAGCGATAAAAACAGCGTTGAAACCGCCAGAGCCGCATAATCCTTTCCGCCCGATTTAAGCGTTTTCAGACGTGTTCTTCCCTCACCGCCCTGATAGCAGCGACATTCCATAGCTAAAGCAAGCTCCTCCGCACGGCGGAAAGCCGACACAAACAGCGGAATAAGAATAGGGATAAGAGCCTTTGCCCGCTGAATAAGACCGCCGCTTTCCAGGTCAGCACCTCTCGCCTTCTGTGCGGACATTATCTTGTCCGTTTCCTCAATAAGCGTGGGGATAAACCGCAGAGCGATAGTCATCATCATAGCCAGTTCGTGAACGGGCAGACCTATCTTCTTAAACGGCGACAGCAGCTGCTCAATAGCATCTGTCAGGGTAATGGGCGAAGTGGTATAGGTCAGCAGCGACGAACCGCAGATAAGCATAATTATCCGAACGACCATAACTAACGTAGTGCGAATTCCCACATCTGTTATCTTTATCTTCCAAAGCGAAAAAACCGTAACTCCGTCAATGAAAAACAGATTCAGAACGGAAGTGAAAATTATTATGGGGATAATGGGCTTTAAGCTTTTCAGCATAAGCTTCAGCGGTATTCTCGAAAGCAAAAATTCCAGCAAAAGGAAAACAAAGCCCGTAAGCAGTCCCGCAAAGCCTTCCGTGCAGAAAAGCATTATAATGAAAATTCCCGTAATGACTATCTTAAATCTGGGGTCAAGACGGTGCATAAAGGAATTTCCCGGGAAATACTGTCCGATAGTAATATCTTTAAGCATTGGCAATACCGTCCTTTCCCATATATTGGAGGACAGCTGCCTTTGCCTGTTCTACCGTGTAAATATCACGGGGCAGGTCATAGCCCATAGCCCTGAGTCTGTCGAAAACACGGGTTATCTGCGGCACAGCAAGTCCCATTTCCGCTATCTCCGCCGAACGTCTGAAAACAGCAGCCGTGTCATCATAGCAGAATAGCTTTCCCTTGTTCATCACAAGTATCTTGGACGCAAATCTCGCCACGTCCTCCATACTGTGGGAAACCAGCAAAACAGTAGTGTTCTTCTCCCGCTGATACCTTGCAATAAGCTCCAGCACCTTGTCCCTGCCCTTTGGGTCAAGTCCGGCGGTGGGTTCGTCAAGGATAAGCACCTTCGGCTCCATTGCCATAACTCCCGCAATTGCAACACGCCTTTTCTGTCCGCCCGAAAGCTCAAAGGGCGAACGCTCCAGCATATCCTCGGGAATTTCAAGCATTTCGGCAGTTTCACGTACACGCTTGTCCGTTTCCTCGTCGGTGAGTCCCATATTTTTCGGACCGAAGGAAATGTCCTTGTAAACCGTTTCCTCAAATATCTGATATTCGGGATACTGAAACACAAGACCGACCTTGAAACGAATATCACGTATCTTCACCGATTTGTCCCAGATATCCTGTCCGTCAATGTAAATTTTACCCGAGGTGGGGCGGATAAGACCGTTAAAATGCTGGATAAGCGTGGATTTTCCCGAGCCTGTATGACCGATAATGCCAATAAGCTCTCCTCCCTCAATTTCCAGCTGAACGTTGTCCACCGCTGTTTTTTCAAATGGAGTTCCCTGACTGTAAGTGTAGGTCAGGTTTTCCGTTTTGATAATTGCCATTAAAAGACCTTTCCTTTCAAATGAAATACATTTCCCATTATCGGAGCATTTCAAAAGCCCCTTGGGATAACGTTTTCCGTGATATGAAACGGCTCAGCGAACTGTCTTTCTGATATTTCCGAGAACAAAAATGTTTACTATCGGAACAAGTGAGCCTATTATGTAAAGAATAGTTTTGCCTATTGTAATGCTGCCCGATTTTTTCATTCTGACAGTTGCGCAGACGGAAATAACAGCAGTTACCGTATATGTCAAACCAAAGCCGAAGCCAAAGAGCATCATTCCCATTAACTGAGGAAAGCATTCAACAACGAAAATAAATGCCGATTCTACCAATGCCATAAATGCAAAAGGAATAGCGAGAATAAATGCAAAAGGAATAATGAACGATAATAAAATTGCAAACCAGAATACAAAACCTACCGTTAAAGCCAGCTCAATGCCCTCATCTAAAAATGAAAGCAGCGATACACAGTTGAATAAAAATCCTACGCCCATCAGCAAAGAGCAGATTCCCATTACAATTCCCCAGCCCGAAACTGCGCTCGCACAGTCCTTCTGATATTCAGAAGCCAGCGAGCCGCCAAAGCCTGCGGTAAAATCGGACGGCTCCTCGGAAAGAGGACATCTCAGCACCCTGAACACACCGATAGCCACTGCAATTGCCCCCGCAAAAGCAATAAGAATAGGCAGAATGAAATCTGTCATAGGTGAAATAGCTGCCATAAAATCCTCAAAGGTTGACACAGTATCATCGGTAAGCAAGCCATGGTACTTCGGCTCTATAAGCTTTTCCTGAACTATGGTCAGAACTGCCAGAATGGGAAAACCAAGCATAAATGCTGCCCTGACCGCCATTGGCATTGTTTTTTGCCCTTTTTTCGGAAAAATCGAAACCAATACTATATAAAAAGCCGCAAAAGCTA
>JAEDOB010000039.1 GCA_016302225.1 Oscillospiraceae bacterium
GATTTCGGGGAGTTTTTCGGCGAGGTCTACAAGTATGCGAAGGTGCCTTGCTGCGTTGGTTTCGGTATTTCGGGACCCGAGCAGGCTAAGAAAATGTCCTCCTACTGTGACGGTGTTATTATCGGAAGTGCGATTGTAAAGCTGGCTGCGGAGCATGGCAGGGATTTCCCGAAGTATGCGGGGGAGTTTGTTTCGGCGGTAAGAAAGGCTTTGGATTAATGTTGAGTGTTAAGTGTTGAGTGTTGAATTTATGAAGGCGGTCAAATCTGTTTTTCGGTGAAATAGGTTTGACCGTCACTTTTTTGTTGAAATTTTCCGCCGTTTGTGGTATAATCAAAAGTAACCCAAAACATAAGAAATCGTATTAATAAAAACCACACCCGAAAGGAAGTAATAAAATGAAAAAAACGGCGGCAGCTCTGCTGCTTTGTTTGGGACTGACAGGCTGTTCGGCGATGGAGGATAACGCTATCCATGCCGGAGGAGATATTGAAACGGCAGCTTCTGTTTCGACAGTTGATTCCGATAGGTCGTTTTCTGTTTCCGAAAGTATCACGGAAAGCGAAACGACAGCGGAAAGCAGCATCTCCGAAAATATCACGGAAAGCGAAACGACATCGGAAATCATCATTTCCGAAAATATCACGGAAAGCGATACGACAGCGGAAAGCAGCATCTCCGAAAATATTACGGAAACCGAGTTGAAAATTTCCGAAAATCAGCCCGAAAGCATTACCCTGAGTACATATTCCGATGTAAACGTCAGCGATACATTCACAGAAATCACTTTGGAAGATAATACTGAAATTGAAACGACTTTTTCAAGAGTTGCTCCGATGGATTTCACTGGAAATTTTTATATGTATCTGGAAAAGTATAGCTCTGACCCGGAATTTTGGAACTTTTATATTGAATGCTTAGACGGTGAAGCTCCTATAAACGCTGTCAGGGAGTTCAGAGTCGAAAAGCTTAAAAATGGGGAGTGGATGAGCGTTCCGCCGTTTGTTCAGGATGTTATTCTTGAAAGTTCATTTATGGGAATTGTTGTAGGCAAAGAGCCGCCTACTCTGAGCTTTTCGGTGAGCGACAATGATTTTGCTGAACCGCTTGATAGTGGGCATTATCGAATAACCGTTTTTGACAGAAATGGTGTTTTTAACGGAGAAAATATCAGTTGCGAATTTAATGTAACATAATATTGTGAATTGTCTGTTATCATAGTTTTTTAAGCTGTCCATCGAAAAATGGGTGGCTTATTTATTGTTTGATCAAATATCACTCGTAACGGCAAATCCTGCAAACAAAAATAAATTCGCAGAAAATAGAAAATACAGCGTATCTGCGGGCGGTCACTAACCGCCTCCGACAAAAATTCGTCAAATATTGATTTCCATGTTGACCGTCACTTTTTTGTTGAAATTTTCCGCCGTTTGTGGTATAATCAAAAGTAACCAAAAATGCAAAAAATCGGCAGACAAAATCGTAATAATAAAAAATACCCGAAAGGAAGTAATAAAATGAAAAAAACGGCGGCTGCTTTGCTGCTTTGTTTGGGACTTACTGCCTGTTCACCCATAGAGGACGGTGCAGTTCCCGCAGGCGGGGATATTGAAACTGGATCTTCTTCGGTTTCCGATACGACGGCTTCGGTTACCGAAAATATGACGGAATCGGAAACAACGGAAAGCATTACCGAAACGACAACGGAAAATATCATTGCCGAAACATCTGCCGAATCGGTAACGACAGCGGAAGAGGTCACAGCCCAAACGGAAACATCAACGGAAAGTGTTATATCCGAAACCTCTGCGGAAACGGTCATTGATACCGAAAATCGTCCCGAAAGCATTACTCTCAGCACATACGAGATTCAGCTGACTGTCGGCGGCAAAAAAATGCCCATTGTGACCATGCTGCCCGCTGATTGTCCCGACAAATCCGAGATATGGGAGTCGGACGACACTAAAGTTGCAAAGGTGGACGGCTACGGAAATATCACGGGAATTTCCGAGGGCAGCTGCACGGTGACTGTTACGGCTGCGGCGAACAAATCCGTGTCTGCCTCGGTAAAGGTAACGGTAACAGCCCCGCCGCAGACCCACGGCGAACCGACCTACATAGACGGCATTCTTATTGCCAACAAGACCTATGCTCTCCCTGCGGATTATGCCCCCGGAGTTCAGCCCGAAGCGGAGGCGGCATTCAAGGAAATGCAGTCGGCGGCTTGGAGCGAGGGGCTGAACATCTGGATAGCGTCGGGCTATCGTTCCTATGAATATCAGAGCGGGTTATATGAACGGTATGTGAACCGCAGCGGAAAGGCGGAGGCTGACAGATATTCCGCACGTCCCGGACATTCCGAGCATCAGACGGGTCTGGCGTTCGACCTGAATTCCATTGACGACAGCTTTGCGGACACCGCCGAAGGAAAGTGGGTAGCCGAGCATTGCCACGAATACGGCTTTATTATCCGTTATCCAAAGGGTGCGGAGGACATTACGGGCTACATTTACGAGCCTTGGCATATCCGCTATCTGGGAAAGGAAACGGCTGAAAAGGTACATAACAGCGGGCTGACGCTTGAAGAATATCTCGGTATTACGTCGGTTTATGCAGAGTAGGGACTTTGTTTGTCTTTTCTATATGGGATAAAGTTGATAGGAGTGCGATATTATGGATTTAAACAAAACTCTTGATAAGCTTGATAAGCTTTTTGCCGACCATCGTTCCGATCTGGTGGAGGATTTCCTGCAAAATTCCATAAAAGAAGCCATGACCGAGGGGGACAATGAAGCCATACTGTCCCTGGTAAGCGAGCTGGTGGGCTTTTACCGTGACAGCGGTCAGGCGGATAAGGCGGCAAGCTATGCGGGAAGTATGCTCAGGCTTTGCGAAAGCTTCGGCATTTCGGGGACAGTCCCCCACGGTACGGCTTTGCTTAATGCCGCAAATGCGTACAGGGCGGCGGGAATGTTCGAGCAGTCCGCAGAATGCTTCGGGAAATGCTTTGAGATATATTCCGAAAATCTGCCAAAAAACGATATGCGCATTTCGGGATATTATAACAATCTCAGTCTGCTTTATCAGGAAATGGGGGATTTTTCCCGTTCTGTCGATGCTCTGAAAAGTGCGCTTGCCATTGCGGAGGAAAATTCTGCCGATTATGAGATAGCTGCTGCCTGTTCAAATCTTTCGGCTTCGCTGATGAAGCTGGGGGACATTTCGAAATCGGAAAAGTATGCCGACCGTGCCCTTGAAATTTTCGAGCGTGACCCCGAGGACAGCCGTGATTTCCATTACAGTGCGGCACTGGCGGCAAAGGCTGAAATTCTGGACGTTAAGGGTGACAAGGACGGTGCTGGGGCACTTTATGAGCATGCGCTTACCGAGCTTCACCTTAACACGGGATATTCCTCGGCGTATGTCCGTCTGCTGGAGAGATATGCGGATTTTATGGAGAGATGCGGTCTGTCCGAGCAGCTGAAGGGTATGTATATTTCACGGGAATATTTTAACGCATACGGCGGACAGCTTTTGAACGGCTTTGAGAAGTATCTTGATAAAATAGCGGTGGGACTTATGGGGGAGGGTTCCGATATTCTTGGGTATGACGACATTTCCTCCCATGACCACGATTTTGGGGCGGGCTTTGGGCTGTTTGTTTCCCGTGATACATATAATGAGATTGGTGCTGAATTACAGGCGGCGTATGACCGTTTGCCGAAATATTTTCGGGGAATTCCGAAAGCGCCCAAGCCGCTGAATGGCGTTCGGAGGGGCGTTATTATTGCGGAGGACTTTTTCCGAAGTCTGACGGGATTATCCGAACCGCCGTCGGAGGAAAGTGAGTGGCTTTTTGCCAATGAATACGGTCTGGCGGCAGTTTCGGCGGGTGAGATTTTCCGTGATGACGGGGGAAATTTTACAAGGACGGTTAAGGCGTTCAGACGGTATTATCCCGAGGATATTCGGCGGAAAAAGCTTGCAATGGGTCTGACCTGTGCGGCACAGAGCGGGCAGTATAACTATCTTAGGGCGGTAAATCGTGGAGATACGCTGACTGCTGAGCTCATGGCTGCGGATTTCGTTCAGAATGCGCTTTACTGCGTTTTCCCCATCACGGGACGGTTTGCACCTATTACAAAATGGCGGAACAGGGCGGCTGATGAGCTTGGTTTCGGTGAGCTTACAAAGCTGCTTTCGGAGATAATGGTGAGTCATTCCCCCAATGAGCGGGCGGGGCTTATCTCAAAGGCTGCGGATATGCTTGTTTCAGCCGTTTCCGAGAGATTTGGCATTAACATCTCGGGAAATTACCTTGAAGATATTGGAAAGGAACTGATGAACATGAACAGAAAAGCCGAGCTTGCGGAGGAAATTACACAGCTTGAATGGAATTTTTTTGACAAGGTGAAAAATATCGGCGGGCGGGCTTCCTGTCAGGACGATTTTTCCACCTTTGAGATAATGCGGAAAAGTCAGTATCTGGCATGGAGCGTTAAGCTTTTGGAATGCTGGAGAAACGACCTTTTGAGATATGAAACGGAAAAGGGCAACCCCATTACCCTGAAATATGCCTATATGATGGAGCATGCGTCCCCCGAGGAATTTGCGGAGATAAGGGACAGTCTGCCGCCTATCCCCGAGGAAAGACGGCAGATAATCAACTCTATTGCGGCGGTTCAGGTGGGAATGATGAACGATTTTGCGGAGAAATTCCCGAAGCTGGCGGCAAATGCACGCTCCGTTTCCGAGATGACCGACGAGATAGACAACACCTCCTACGAAACCTATCTAAAGGGCGAGCTGGCGGCATATTCCCCCGAAACGCTCCTTGAATACGGCTATTTCATCTCCCAAAAGGCGCAGAACGGGGAAAATCTCGTTTTCGATATTATGGAGAACACGGTGGAAATGTACGGGTATTCGTCGCTGGAGGCTGCGGAGGAGAAGCTTTGAATCGGCGGTCAGTGCTGAATTGTGGACTCAATATGTAACTTGATGGTAAAAAACCGAAAAATTCTGCTGTTCTCTAATTTCTATATATTTTTATTGCTAAATATATCAGCTTTTTTTTGTTTATAACGCTAAATTTGAATAAAAATCAAAATTTTTTCGTCAAATTCTTGCAAACCGCCGAAAATCGTGTTATAATAATAACGATTACGGACGTTTTCTGCATTTTTCGCAGATCTCTCCGTTAGATTCTAATGTAAAAGAGGGTACGGAAATGTTTGGTTATAAGGAAACAATGAAGCTCACTCTTGCCGAATTTGCGGCGGTCACGGTGCTTGGCATTGTGCTTGCGGCTGTTTCGGGTGCGAATGCTGCGCTTGCGGCTGCTGCTTTTGTTCCGTTGATCGCTGCGAGTGTGGTTTTTCTGGTCAATAAGAATGAGGACATTGCAGAGCGGGTAATTTTTATCCTGCTTATTATCGGCGAATTTCTCAGCTGCGGCGGGGCAGACGTGTTGGATATGCTCCCGTTTGTTTACATGGGCGGCGGTGTGCTGGTTTCAATGGTGGCTAAGAAGCAGCTGAACATTGAATATTGGGCAGAGTCCTCGGTGGCGATCATTATTGCCATCATAATTAATTTCGGAAATCCCGGGTTGGTTTCTCAGATAGTTATGTTCTTCATTTATGAGGTCTTTAACCTTACACTTTTCCTGCTCACGGGCAGCAGTGAGAAGTACAGAAAGAATCTTGAGGAAAAGACCAGTGAGGCTATTGAGGCTAACGAAAGTAAGTCCAACTTCCTTGCAAATATGTCCCACGAGATAAGAACTCCTATGAATGCTATCTGCGGCATGGCTGACCTTATGTTACAGACGGACATTTCCGAGGAGACCGAAGAATATGTTATGACTATCAAGAATTCTTCGGAAAATCTGCTGAATATCATCAACGACATTCTGGATTTCTCCAAGGTAGAGTCGGGCAAGATGGAGATAATCCCCGCAGAATATCAGTTCACATCTGTTATGTATGACGTTATGAACGTTATTCAGGTGCGCTTGAAGAGCAAGGTCGAGCTGGTAATGGACATTGACCCCGCTGTTCCTACGGGACTTGTGGGCGATGAAATGAGATTCCGTCAGATACTTATTAATATACTGAACAATGCTGTTAAGTTCACGGAAAAGGGTACTATCACCCTGTCTGTAAGATGGGCTCCCAAGGAAACCAATACAGGTGAGCTGCAGGTGGCAGTTTCCGATACGGGTATAGGCATAAAGCCCGAGGATATGGATAAGCTGTTCTCCGAATTCTCGCAGGCTGACACCAAGAGAAACAGAAACATCGAGGGTACGGGTCTGGGTCTTGCTATCTGCAAGCGTCTGCTGGATCTTATGAACGGTACTATTACATTTGACAGCGTTTACGGAAAGGGAAGCACATTCAGATTTACTCTTCCCCAGGGTATTTCCAATCCCGCCCCCAGCAACTTTGACAAGTCCGCAAATCTCCACGAAAGACTGCAGGTCAAGAAGGGCGTTCCCTTTACCGCTCCCGAGGCGAAGATACTTATCGTTGACGACAATCAGGTAAATATCCGTGTTACAGAGGGCATGATGAAGCCCTACGGAATGAGCGTTGTTTCCGCAACAAGCGGTCAGCAGGCTATTGACCTTATCAAGGACGGCGAAAGATACGACATTATCTTTATGGACCATATGATGCCCCAGATGGACGGCGTTGAAGCTACTCAGATAATCAGAGGAATGGACATTGAGTACGCCAAGAAGGTGCCTATCGTTGCCCTTACCGCCAACGCTATCAAGGGAGTTGAGGAGCTGTTCTACGAGAACGGCATGAACGATTTCCTTTCCAAGCCCGTTGACCTGAAAAAGCTGGAAAAGGTGCTCAGAAAGTGGGTTCCCAGACATAAGCAGGTCAAGTCCGCTGCGGTCGAAGATCAGACCATTGAGCATACAGTCACAACTCAGGTGCCTTTTGTAAAGCTGCTTGACAAGCTCAAGGGTATCAACGTTGTTTCGGGACTTGCAAACTGCATAGGCAACGAGGACGTTTACATTGACGTTTTAAGAATATTTGTAAATTCCGAGAATACAGCCGCCATTCAGCAGGCATATGACGCCGAGGACTGGAAAACCTACACCGTTGAGGTACACGGGGCAAAGAGTGCCGCAAGAAATATCGGTGCAACGGAGCTTTCCGAGCTGGCATTCTCGCTGGAGGTCGCAGGAAAGAGCGATGACATTACCGCTATCAAGGACCGCACGGCTGCATTCCTTGACAACTATCGTTCCGTTCTTGACACCATCAGAACAGCATTTGAGGAAACCAATCTTTCCTTGGACGCTGAATAAAAATCAGGGGGCGCTGCAATGGCGTCCCCGTTTATTTTGAGGGAATTTCTATGAAAAAATCGCTGAAACACATTTTTCGGATAATTTTCGGACGTTCAATGATATACATTCTAATGCTTTTGCTGCAGATAGCCTATCTGTTTGTGGTATTTGCAAAGCTCGGTATGTATTCGGGATATATTTATGCGGCGTTTTCGGTGCTCAGCAGTATTTTGCTGGTCTACATCATCAACCGAAAGGGCAGCCCCGAGTTTAAGCTTGTATGGGTGCTGCCTGTCATAATCCTGCCTATATTCGGTGCTTTGATATACCTCTGGTCAAGAGTGCAGCCCGGTACAAGCATGATAAGGCGTCACCATATTGACATCTGCGACAGGACATCAAAGCTTATTGCCCAGAACAAGGGCGTTATGGACGAGCTGGAGGAGCAGGACCCGCTGACGGCGACTCTGGCAAAGTATATGTCCAACTACGGCGGCTATCCCATTTACAAGAACACAAAGGTGACCTATTTTCCCCTCGGCGAGGACAAGCTGGCGGAGCTGCTTATTCAGCTTGAAAAGGCGGAAAAGTTCATCTTCATGGAATATTTCATCATCGAGGACGGGGAAATGTGGCAGGCTGTTCTGGACGTGCTCAAACGGAAGGCTGCTGCGGGTGTAGAGGTCAGGGTAATGTATGACGGAATGTGCTCCGTTGTGCTGCTGCCCTACGGCTATCCGAAGGAGCTTGCAAAGTATGGCATAAAAAGCAAGATGTTTGCGCCCATTCGTCCCGTTCTGTCCACATCGCAGAACAACCGTGACCACCGAAAGATAGTGTCCATTGACGGAAGGGTGGCGTTCACGGGCGGCGTAAATCTGGCGGACGAGTACATAAACCGAAAGCTTTTATACGGTCATTGGAAGGACACGGCGGTCATGCTGGAGGGCGATGCGGCGGAAAGCTTTACCATGATGTTCCTGCAAATGTGGAATGTTGACGAGAGGACGGAGGACGATTACAGCAAATATTTTGTTCCGAGCGTTCCCGTGGAGGGTGCGGACGGCTATGTTATGCCCTATGGCGACAGCCCGCTGGACGGCGAAAATGTGGGCGAAATGGTATATCTTGACATTATCAACACGGCAAAGCGGTATGTTCACATTATGACGCCCTACCTCATTCTTGACGGTGAAATGACTACTGCCCTGACTCATGCTGCCATGCGGGGCGTTGACGTCAAGCTGATACTGCCCCATATCCCCGACAAAAAGTACGCCTATCTGCTGGCACGAAGCCATTACAAGGAGCTTATACAGGCGGGCGTGAAGATATTTGAGTATGAGCCGGGGTTTGTTCATGCGAAGGTGTTTGTTTCCGACGATGACAGGGCGGTGGTAGGCTCCATAAATCTGGATTATCGGAGCCTTTATCTGCATTTTGAATGTGCGGCGTTTATGTTCAAATGCTCGGAAATTGCCCATATTGAGAGGGATTTCCTTAAAACGCTGAGAAAGTGCATTGCCATTGATATGGACAATGTCCGCAAATATCCTGCGGGGAAAAAGGTGCTGGGAAGTCTGCTCAGACTTATTGCACCACTCATGTGAAAAAAAGCTGTATCAAACCGAAAAAGGTCTGATACAGCTTTTTATTGTCCGAATAATTATTTGAGAATGCCGCCGAGCATATTGCCCAAGCCGCCAAGCTTTTCCTTGACATCATCGGCTTTCAGCTTTGCCTTGATGCCGTCGATAGCTGAGTTGATAACGTCGTCGGGCAGGTCAACACCCAGCACCTTTTCGGCAGCCTTTACGGGGTCCTTTGCGAATTCTGCGGCAAAATCCTTGTCGTTTTTGATCTTTTCAACTACCTCGTCGATTTTTGCTTTAATATCCATTTGAATGACCTCCTAAAATCTGAAATCACGCTGACCGCCCGCTATTTTCTTGATATTCAGGCGGCATAGCTCTCTTGCTCTTTCGTTGGGAATGCGCTCTATCTCACGGAGAATTGCGGCTTCACCCGCCGCTTTGGTTTCGGCGGAGGCGTAATCCTGGAGATATTCCTTTAAAGTCATAAGTGCGTTTGGGTGGCAGCAGTTGGCTATCTGCCCCGACTTCAAAAGGGACATAAACCTGTCCCCCGTGCGTCCCTCACGATAGCAGGCGGTACAGAAGCTGGGGATATATCCGAGCTTCAGCAGCCAGCAGACTACCTCGTCAAGGGTTCGGCGGTCGTTCACGTCGAATTGTGCGGAGTCCTCGTCCTCATCGCAGGGTGCCGCATATCCGCCGACGCTGGTTTTGGAGCCGCCGCTTATCTGGGAAACGCCCAGTTCAAGCACCTTTTCCCTGACCTTTGCCGACTCTCTGGTGGACACGATCATGCCCGTATACGGCACGGCAATTCGTATAACTGCCGCAATTTTCTCGAAAATATCGTCGGGAACGGCGTTATTGAAGCTGTCGGGGTCAACGTCGTCTGCGGGACGTATCCTCGGAATACTGATAGTATGGGGACCGACGCCCTTGTACGCTTCAAGGTGTTCGGCGTGCATTATCAAGCCCGCAAGCTCGTATTTCCAGCTGTCCAGCCCGAACAGAACGCCCAAGCCCACATCGTCAATTCCGCCTTCCATAGCCCTGTCCATAGCCTCGGTATGGTAGGCGTAGTCGTGCTTCGGTCCTGTGGGGTGGAGTTTTTCGTAATTTTCCTTGTTATATGTTTCCTGGAAAAGTATGTAAGTGCCTATTTCGGCTTCTTTCAGGCGGCGGTAATTTTCCACGGTGGTGGCGGCGATGTTCACATTCACTCTGCGGACGGCACCGTTTTTGTGCTTTACGGAATAGATGGTCTTGACGCTTTCCAGAATGTACTCAATGGGATTGTTCACGGGATCCTCGCCCGACTCAATGGCAAGCCGCTTGTGCCCCATATCCTGCAAAGCCATGACCTCGGCGGCTATCTCCTCCTGAGTCAGCTTTTTTCGGGGAATATGCTTGTTTTTCAGATGATAGGGACAGTAAAGGCAGCCGTTTACGCAGTAGTTTGACAGATAAAGGGGGGCGAAAAGCACGATGCGTCCGCCGTAAAAATTCTCCTTTATCTTACGTGCAAGGGCGAAAATGCGGCTGTTCAGGTCGTCAAATCCGCATTCTGCAAGCAATACCGCTTCACGGTGGGACACGCCCTTCAGCTTCTCTGCCTTTTCCAGAACGGCTTCTATCTCCGTCCTGTTCAGGCGGTTTTCCTCAGCATATTCCAGAGATTTCAAAATTTCCTCGTGAGAGATAAATTCCTCCGCATGGGGGGACATAACGTTGTATTTCATCGGTTATTCCTTTTCGGATTCCTCCGTTTCAACAGGGTTTCCGTCTTCATCGGTAACATCGGTCACAGCGGGCGCAACAGGCTCTGTTATCTCGAATATCTTCTCTATCTCAGCCTTTATATTCTCGTAATTGACCTCTGAAGCGGCGAAAATACGGGTGGTTTTCATTCCCTGACCGATCACCTGATAATCCGCAAGCTTCTTGTCCGCATTGCCGAGATTGTTGTCTGAGGTGCTGTACCAATAGGTCTTGACTGCGCCATCTTCGGTTGGTTCAATAATAACCTTTATCTCACTGACACTGCCTGCACGGTTTTTGTTGCTGACGTGGAACAGACCTCGGTTTCCCGTGTACCAGGTCACCTGAATTTCATCGGTTCCCTCCATTTTCGGGGAAATTATCTGAGCAAGCAGATTAAAGCCCTTTTCGGAAACGTCTACTATATTAGTAATGGAACAGATAGCGTCGGAGGTTTCCACGAAAAGCTCGGGGATCCCGTCGCCCGTCATATCGTAAAATCCGAAACGTATAGTTCCGCTTTCAATATTCGACGCAAACCAGTTTCCGTAAAATGTGTCGGTATTGTAAAGGGACATAAGAATACGTCCCGTAATTACCGCAGGTGTGGGCTTTGCAAGGTCTTCGGAATCAAGATAGCTGCTTGCCAGCAGATTTGAGGAATCTCTGATGGTGACAATAGCATCACCGACCTCGGGATTGCCGTCGTTCTCCTTGGCAATGACGTCGAGAGCACCGTTTATTTCGGACAGAGCGGATTCAACCACCTCTACCATGGATTCGGCAGGCTCGGTTTCGGTAGTTTCCTCACCGTCGGACGCAGAGGATTCGTCGGACTCCTTGTCCTTCTCGGGATTTTCGCCGTCGGAAACGGAGGCTTCGCCATTATCGGTATCTTCCCCCTCGGCACCCTCGGACTGTCCGCAGGCGGTCAGGGAAAAAAGAATTGTAAACAAGCAGAAAAAACTGATAAGGTATTTTTTCATATTGGCATCGCTCTTTGAGAGCGTTCTCCTTTCGCTGTTTTCGTGATTTGTCAATTAACGGGAGATTGCATAAGTCTATTATACTATAATAAGTGTAAAAAGTCAATAATTTTGGATAATTTGCTTTTGTGGGGATAATAACATGGTATTTCGCCGCAGCTTTGGCTGTGTACATGGCTTTCTTCCCTGGCGGTCGGCTGACGCCCGGGTGTTTCTCAGCAGCAAAGCAAGTCGCTGATACGATAGTGTTTGCGAGAAAAACGGAGAAATGATAGTCAACATCAGACAAATACCAATATGTAGTTGTGCAAAAATAACAACACAGCAAAATGATAAGCTGTGCAAAACCAACTAAATTAACAAAACTGAAAAAAGTGTCAAAAAAGCCTTGACAAAAGAGGTCGAAAAGCGTATAATAATAAA
>JAEDOB010000299.1 GCA_016302225.1 Oscillospiraceae bacterium
GCATTCCAGAAGGCTATCCGCAGCCTTGAAACAGGCAGATACGGTCTGGGCTTTGCAAAGAATTTCCACGACCTGTCCAAGGACGAGCTGCTCAGAAAGCTTGCATATCCCACCAGCGAAAGACAGTTCATCATCTACGAAGCACTCCGCAAGGGCGCAACTATTGAGGAAATTTATCAGCTGACAAAGATAAAGCACTGGTTCTTAGAGCAGATGCTGGAGCTTGTCAACGAGGAAGAGGAGCTGCTTAAATTAAAGGGTGCAGTTCCCGATGAAAACACTCTCCGTCAGGCTAAGCTGGACGGGTTCAGCGACCGTTATCTCAGTCAGCTGCTTGACGTTCCCGAAGAGGACATCAGAAACGCAAGATACAAGTACAATATCCGTGAAGCGTGGGAAGGCGTTCATGTAAGCGGTACGGAAAATGCGGCTTACTACTATTCCACATATCATCTGCCCAAGGACGAAAGCCCTGTTTCCGACAAGAAAAAGATAATGATTTTGGGCGGCGGTCCCAACAGAATAGGTCAGGGCATCGAGTTCGACTACTGCTGCGTTCACGCTGCACTTGCCCTGAAAAAGCTGGGCTTTGAGTCCATTATCGTAAACTGCAACCCCGAAACCGTGTCCACCGACTATGACACCTCCGACAAGCTTTACTTTGAACCCCTCACTCTGGAGGACGTCCTCAGTATCCACGAAAAGGAAAAGCCTTTGGGCGTTATCGCACAGTTCGGCGGACAGACTCCCCTTAACCTTGCCGCCGACCTTAAAAAGAACGGCGTAAACATTCTGGGAACATCTCCCGAAACTATTGACCTTGCAGAGGACAGAGATCATTTCCGTACAATGATGGACAAGCTGGGAATCCCCATGCCCGAGTCGGGAATGGCTGTAAATGTTGACGAAGCTTTGGAGATCGCAAACCGCATCGGCTACCCCGTTATGGTTCGTCCCTCCTACGTTCTCGGCGGACGGGGAATGGAGATAGTTCACGACGACGATATGATGAAGGTGTATATGTCCGCAGCTGTGGGCGTTACTCCCGACCGTCCTATTCTCATAGACAGATTCCTGAACCACGCTACCGAGTGCGAGGCTGACGCTATTTCCGACGGCGAGCACTGCTTTGTTCCCGCTGTTATGGAGCATATCGAGCTGGCGGGCGTTCATTCGGGAGATTCCGCTTGCATTCTGCCTTCCAAAAATCTCACCGAAAAGCAGATCGCAACTATCAAGGATTACACCAAGAAGATCGCCGTTGAAATGGGCGTTTGCGGTCTGATGAATATGCAGTACGCTATTGAGGGCGACACCGTTTACGTTCTTGAAGCTAACCCCAGAGCGTCCAGAACCGTTCCCCTGGTTTCCAAGGTTTGCAGCATAAATATGGTGAAGATCGCAACCGAGATAATGACATCGCCCATTACGGGAATGAAGTCACCCGTTCCCGAGCTGAAAGACAAGACCATTACCCATTACGGCGTAAAGGAGGCCGTGTTCCCCTTTAATATGTTCCAGGAGGTTGACCCCGTTCTCGGTCCCGAGATGCGTTCAACGGGCGAGGTTCTCGGACTTTCCACTTCCTTTGGTGAAGCATATTACAAGGCACAGGAGGCAACTCAGACCAAGCTCCCCGAGGAGGGCACCGTCCTCCTGTCCGTCTGCGACCGTGACAAGCCCGAGCTGATTGAAATTGCAAAGGCGTTCTATGAGCTGGGCTTCAAGATACTTGCAACGGGCAAGAGCTTTGAGATGATAAAGGACGCAGGCATTCCCGTAAAGCGTATCTTCAAGATATTCGAGGGCGGACGTCCCAACATTGCCGACGAGATAGCAAACGGCGAGATACAGCTTATCATCAACACTCCCGCAGGCAAGACCAGCGCATATGACGACAGCTATATCAGAAAGGCTGCTATCAAGCACCGTGTCCCCTACATCACCACAATGGCTGCGGCAAAGGCAAGTGCCGACGGTATCAAGGCTATCAAGAACAACACGCATATTGGTGTTAAGTCGCTGCAGGCTTATCATGCTGAGATAAAGTAAAATTTTTTCGATAAACAATCAGCCGCCGAGGTTCAAAAATCTCGGCGGTTTTTTAAAAGCAAAAATATAAGAGTTTCGCCAGCCTTTTCCAAAGGCTGCAGTGGGGTCAATTTTAAAATCAGAGATTTTAAAATCGGGGGCAGCGCCACCCTTGTCGCTCTCCGCAGAGAGCGAAATCCCCAAAAAGCACCGCACACAAAAGAAACAGTAAAGCATCAAACTCACCGACAACATCAAAAGCAAGAAAAAGAATCACAGTGTGCGGTGCGCCGAAAAAAGGAGAAGGCGTTTACGCCGCCGACTTTTTTCAACCGCCGACAGGCGGCAAAAGGGTACCCACAAAGCCAAAGTGAAAAGAGCAAGGCGGGAAGGGGTTACTCACAAGGTCAGCAGCAAACATCGGGTCTGCGGGACGGGATGCGTCCCCTACAAAACATGCTATATATTTTTCTCATGCGGAAAATTTTTTTGCAAAACCCCTTGACATTGACGTTACGTCATAGTATATAATGCAATACAGGAGGGAAAACC
>JAEDOB010000040.1 GCA_016302225.1 Oscillospiraceae bacterium
TATATTATACTACATTTTTCCCGATTTGTCTATCTTTTTTTGAAAAAAGGCTGACAAACTTTTTTGACATATCTTTTTAGCATATCTACGATGCGTTTATTGCTTTTTCCGTCAATATGGCTTATAATATCATCAGGGAGGCGAAAATATGGACAATGAAAAAACAGGCAGACTCATTTGCAGTCTGCGAAAGGAAATGGGACTTACCCAAAAGCAGCTGGCGGATATGATGAACATCAGCGACAAAGCGGTGTCCAAATGGGAGCGTGGGCTTGGCTGCCCCGATGTTTCACTGCTGACAGAGCTTGCGGACATCTTCGGCGTCGGTACGGACGTGCTGCTTTCGGGCGAACAGAAAATCAACGAAAAATCAGGAGGAAATATGAGAAACACAGTATTTTACCGCTGTCCCGTATGCGGGGAAACAGCGGCTTCATCAAAGAAATTTGAGCTGTCCTGCTGCGGACGGAAAATGTCACCCCTCGAAATTTCCGAAACGGACGATGCCCACAAAATAACCGCAGAACCCGTTGAGGACGAGCTTTACATTACCCTTGACCACGAAATGACAAAGGCGCATTACCTCACCTTTGCGGCATATGTTTCCGCAGACACCATGACCTATATCAAGCTCTACCCCGAACAGGACGCAGCCTTCCGAATCAAGGCAAGGGGCAGCGGATTTCTCTACATCGGCTGCTCGGAGCATGGATTGTTCAGATACAGACTGCGATAAAGCAACAGCTGCGCCCCGATACCTATGAATGTCATAAGTATCGGGGCGCTTATTTTTCAGACAGTAACTCTGTAACCGTCGGTTCTTGTAAAGCTGCCGCATTCAAAGCAGTCAAATATATCGCTGAATTCCACGCTGCTTGAAAGCTCGTAATTTCTGTCTATGATAACAAGCAGCACACGGTAGTTAGGGCTGCGGAAAAGTGCCGCCTGTGAACGGCTGAAATTAAGTGAATGACGGTACATACTTGTCTGTGTACGTGTCTTTACCTCATAATAATAGGTCTCACCACCCGAATTCACGATTATATCATAGCCCTGCTGCTTGTAAGCATCGGTGTTGCAGAGTAATATTTCGGCATTCTCGCCATACTGCCGCCTGAGAAGCTCGACCGCAAGCTTCTCGCCTGCATTGCCTATTGCCTTCAAAATCTCATCAAGGTTATTCTTTTGGGGGTCATATCCGAAATCGCCGTACCATGCTATGTAATCATCAGTAGGAGTATATGTACCTGACTCTGATTGTTTCAGCTTATCCACAAGTGCTTCAAATGTTTCACAGCCATATTCCTTCATAAGGTCATTATGTCTGTCCAGCTCATCGCTGATCTCTGCCGCCGCATCGGGAGTCATAAGCTGCATTCTGTCATTTTTGGAAGCATAGGCGGGAAACAGCTCATTTGCTTTTTCCTCGTTGGAATTTATCCATCTCATAAGCAGCGAACACGCCATCTGAAAATCCTTCGGCTGATTGAAAATAGCTCCCTTTTTCAGCTCTGCGGTTATTTTATTTCCGATAAGACTTGCCGCACGCAGCTCGTCCATTGAAACTAAGCGCAGACTTTTGGCGACATTTATACGCTTGTCGATAATAGCCGCTCCGTCGGTAACTATTCTGCGGTATATCTCTCTCAGGCGATCGTCAATGCCATCGTTGATAACATAATAACTGCTGTTCGGTGAAACAAATTCCAATGAAACTGCACCGTCTGAATTCTCAACAAACACAGGCATGCTGCCAAATGACGGCTGACAGTATTTTTCCCAAAGCTCATGGAAACAGTTTATGGCATCAACCGCATTTTCCTCATTGCCGCAGCGATCAATAATGACCTCAAAACCGTCCGTTCTATTTCCGATATTTTCAAAACGGTCATGCAGGCTAAACGTAAGATAACGATGTGCATTTTCCCAGACATCTTCATGAAGCTTCAGCTTCGGTTCATACCGTTCGGGCATATCCTTTATCATCCAACTGTAAATTCTGTATATTCTGTCATCTGAACAGCATGCGCCCACAAGCTTTGCGGCAGAACACGCATTATAATACTGACGGGTATAATCACTTCTGGTTCCCATCTGAATATGCGCGCCGACCCTTGATACATCATAAGCACGGATACCGTCAATACCCGAAATGTTATAATACTTTGAAATAAGCTTGCTGCGAATTTCAAGGCTTTTGTGATAGGATACATAACTGTCTATGGTATTGCACAGGTCCTTGTAGTATTCATCGATCTCTGTTTCCTCGGAATACACTTCGGTAATAGGCTTCAGCCAACCGCTTTGTGTCGGAATAAGCTTGTAATTTCCCGCATAAATATTATTTCTCAGCTCCTCCGCCTTCACCGCACAGTCAAGGAGCCGTCTGAGCCATGTATCATAAATGTCCGAAGAAATAACGCTAAGCATTTTGTCCCTGCTGCCTGCCTTGTCGGTCACAGTCAAAAGGTCCTTTATGCTGAAAAATGCAAATAAATCACTGTTCAGGCTGCTCAGTGCTGCACTCCAGCTGTCAATATCCTCCGTGATAATGCTGTATTCGGTAAGATCTCCGAGAAGTCCGTTAAGCTCCTCTGTCAGCTCGGGACGCTCAGCACTCGGAAGGATAAGCCTTGTATCGGCGGCGGCAAAAAGCCCGTCAGTTCCCGGAAGAATTTTTCTCTGAGAAACATTTTTTGATATCTCAGCAAGAATATTTTCCTTTATCCAGCTGTCGGAAATGTCGCTTCTTTTGAAAACCTTAGGCGTGTTTATCAGATTATAGAGGGACTTATACTCTTTCTCCTCCAGATATTTCAGCAGCTCCCCGAACAGAACGACCGCCTGCTTCATCAGACGCTTGTTCAGCTCACTGTCGGTACTGTTGGGATTATCGGTAAGCGTTATGCAGCTTCTCGGCTCATTGACACGAAATTCGGAGCTGTTGACCGCTGTCGGAAAGGGAAAAAGCAGATTGTCTATCAGCGGAAAATCGCAGAAAAGACGTGAGGTCTTGCTGCTTATATCAAGTGCTGCTCCGTCCTTTACCTCGGCTGCCACCTGCACCTCACCGTCGGACGCAAAAATCACCTTATGCTCGGTACCGTTTCCCGTAATAGTCAGAACGGAAATATTTCCGCCGCAGCTTTCAAGGCTGCCTCTGGTGTAAACCGTCTTTTTCCCGCTAATGTTGTCAATAAGCGTAATTTCGTATATCTGCGGCACAAAAGCCATACAGTAAAACAGATTGCAGCAAGCGTCATTCATACCCGTTTCGGCAACCTTTCGGCTGTAATCGGTAGTGAGAGCATATTCAAACTCGGTGTTGAGCATCTCACGGCTGTAAACGGCAACCGCATTTTCGTCAACACCTCTTACCGAATCCATCGCCCTGTCAACTGCGCCAATTATCTCCTCATCGGAATGTCCGCTTCTGTCCAGCAGCACCTCAAACCTTCTCGGTTCAAAGCCGAAATCATTCAGAATACCCCTCACCCTTACCTGCTCAGACAGCAGATGTGTGGTGATGAAGCCTGTTCCGAATTTTCCCGTTGTACCGTCATCGGCATTCTTTCCCGAAACCTGATTGATAAGGGAAAGCAGATTTTTCAGGCGGAAATCCTTGCCGTTATGGGCAAAGGTAAATCTGTCCTTATCAAGTGTCATGGAAATTTTCAGCGGAACGTCCTCCTGTGCAACGTCCTTTGCGTTCTGGATAAGCTCCCATACAAAACGGCGTGCCTGTCCCTCATCGTCATTGTTGCGGATCTTGTCCATGTGCTGAAGAATTTTGGTAGAAATTGCCTTGTTGTTGACGGTGTACATGATCTCGTCAAGCTTTTCTCTGTACATTTTTTATCCTCCTTGCCTGCTTGTATTTTATTCGGCGAACTCATTATAACACCGTTTCCGAAAGTTTTTGCTTCAAAAATACAGTAAAATTGCAGAAGCAGGAAAATAAAAATGCGGCAATATGTGAAATACTGCCGCATTCTAATTCTGATTTTAATGTTAAATTATCAGCTGTTCTTAATTATCTCATCAAGCACCAGCGTGTAGCATCTGCCCTTGAAATGGATACCGTCCTTTTCGGCAAGGTCGGGAGCAAAATATCCCGTGGAATCCTGCAAAGGCGTGGTAATGTCGATATATCCGCAGCCGTTCTGTGCGGCGATATTTTTCAGCTCCGCATTGTAGTTGTTTATGCGGGACATTATATCCCCCTCGTTCTCATTGTTGTAAACCTCTGTAACGGGCGGGATAGACAGCAGATACACCGAGCAATCGGGGTCTGCGGACTTTATCTCTGCGGACAATTCGCTGACACTGCCAAGCATCGACTCGTTGGACAGCCACTGAATTCCGTTTGAGCCAAGCATTATGTAGACATTTTTCGGCTGAAGCTCGGCTGCTCTTGCAGATACGGTCTTTGTGGAACCGTCGGGCATTTCTATCTCCTTTGTAAGTGCCGACGACGGGTTAAGTCCCACCTTTGCCGCAACGTTATTCTCGCCGATATATCCGTAAGCGGAAAATCCAACGGTTATGGAATCCCCGATAAAAAGCGAATCGGAAAAATGCTCCTTATATTCCGAAGATGACATTGAAGCCGCCGCAGTCGTTTCCTCCCCTTCCGTTTCGCTTTCCGTTTCGGTTTCGGTAGTTTCTTCCGTCGTTGTTTCGGTGGTGGTTTCCGTTTCCGTGACAGTTGTGGTTTCCTCTGTGGTAGTTTCCGTCAGGGGCGGAAGTGTGGGCATTGTGCCGTCTGCGGGGACGGCTGTTCCGTCATCTATTGCTGTGCAGCTTGTAAGTATCAAGGCGCAAACCGCCAAAGCCGCTATCCTATTTCTCATATTTTTTCAATCCTTTTCTGCAATTTTTACAATCTCCGCTGCAGCCGCCGCAGCCCTTGCGTGATGCTCTCACCGCAAGAACGAACCATACGGCAATGGCAGCTATCAAAATAATGTCAAGAGGGCTCATACAAATAATCCTCCTACCGTGTAAACAATAAACGCCGATACCCATGCCACCGCACATTGCAGCCCCGCCACATAAGCAGCGGAAACCCCCGAATTCATCTCACGCTTTACCGCCGCAATCGCCGCAACACAGGGAGAATACAGCAGCGTAAAGGTCAGAAAGCTGAATGCGGAAAGCGGAGTGAACATTGTTCCCAGAGCGTTCGGCAGATTTGCGGGAGAAGTGCCCATGAGCACGGCAAGGGTGCTGACTACCGTTTCCTTTGCGGTAAATCCCGTAATAAGGGCGGTGGACGCTCTCCAGTCGCCAAATCCCAGCGGTGCAAACAGCGGCGAAATAAGCTTTCCTATGAGTGCCAGCAGGCTGTTTGAACTGTCGGAAACGACATTTAGGCGTGTGTCAAAGGTCTGCAAGAACCAGATAATGACCGTTGCCGCAAATATTACCGTAAACGCCTTTGTGATGAAATCCTTCGCCTTATCCCACATAAGATAGGCAACGCTTTTTGCGGAAGGCATTCTGTAATTGGGCAGCTCCATTACAAATGGTATGGGATTTCCCTTGAATTTAGTCCTGCTCATAATTGATGCGCTGACAATTCCGATGACAATTCCCATAACATACATAAGCAGCATCATTATGGGCGCATTATTCGGGAAAAACGCCGCCGTGAAAACCGCATAGATAGGCAGCTTTGCGGAACAGCTCATAAACGGCGTAAGGAAGATGGTCATGGTTCTGTCACGTTCGCTGGAAAGCGTTCTCGTCGCCATAACAGCGGGGACGGTGCAGCCGAAGCCTATGAGCATAGGCACAAAGCTTCGTCCCGAAAGACCGATTTTTCTGAGCAGCTTATCCATCACGAAAGCCACTCTCGCCATATATCCGCTGTCCTCCAGAATGGACAGGAAGAAAAACAGCGTAACTATCGTTGGCAGAAAGCTGAGAATGCTTCCCACACCCGCAAAAATTCCGTCAATTATCAGGCTGTGAACAACGGGATTGAGTCCGTAAACCGTCAGCGCATTGTCCGCCAGCTCCGTCACCTTGTCAATGCCGATGCTGAGCAGGTCGCTTAAAAATGCGCCGATAACATTAAATGTCAGCCAGAAAATTGTCAGCATTATCAGCAGAAAAACGGGCAGCGCAAGGTATTTTCCCGTAAGAATTTTGTCAATCTTGACGCTTCGGATATGCTCCTTGCTTTCCTTCGGCTTTACCACCGCTTCGGCGCAGAGCTTTTCAATGAAGTCATAGCGCATTTCGGCAAGAGCGGCGTTTCTGTCCAGCCCCATCTCCTGCTCCATTTCGGTAATGCTGTGCTCCACCATATCCTTTTCGTTATCGTTGATAGCCAGCATTTCGCTGATGTCGGGGTCACCCTCAACAAGCTTGGTAGCGGCGAATTTTCGGGATATTCCCACCATATCGGCGTGGTCCTCAATAAGGTGAGTAACGCCGTGGATACATCTATGTACGGCACCCGAACAGAAGTCTGTCTTTTTCGGAAGTATCTTCCCCTTTGCCACCTTTTCCAGCCTTCGAATAAGCTCGTCGATACCCTCGTTTTTTGCGGCACTTATGGGAACAACGGGTATTCCCAAACGCTCGGACAGCTTGGAAACATTCACCGTTCCGCCGTTGTTTCGCACCTCGTCCATCATATTCAGTGCCAAAACCGTGGGGATATTCATCTCCAGAAGCTGCAGCGAAAGATAGAGATTTCGCTCAATATTCGTTGCATCTACGATATTGATGATTGCTCCGGGTTTTTCCTTTATCAGGAAATCACGGGTAACAATCTCCTCATTGGTGTAAGGTCTTATGGAGTATATTCCGGGAAGGTCAACTACCGTCATATCCTCATGGCCTCTGATAGTTCCGCTTTTCTGTTCAACGGTAACTCCGGGGAAATTTCCCACGTGCTGATTTGAACCTGTCAGCTGATTGAACAAGGTAGTTTTTCCGCAGTTCTGATTACCTGCCAACGCAATTATCATAGAGATTCCTCCTCGACGGAAATTTCCTTTGCGTCATCAAGCCGAATTGTCAGTTCATATCCCCGCAGATGTAATTCTATGGGGTCACCCAGCGGTGCCACCTTGCGGACGGTCACCTTAGTTTTCGGGATAAGTCCCATATCCAGCAGACGGCAGCGAAGTGCTCCCTCGCCGCCAACCGCAGTTATAACAGCAGACTGTCCCGGCTTTAATTCATCAAGAGTCATCATGCTTCATCTCCATATATTAATATGACTCGTTGTTAAAAAGTATCGTAAATACGTCATTCGTCAAGCTTCAGAACGGACATAAATGCCTCCTGCGGCACCTCCACCGTACCCAGCTGACGCATACGCTTTTTACCTTCCTTCTGCTTTTCAAGCAGCTTTTTCTTTCGGGTAATATCGCCGCCGTAGCACTTGGCAAGTACGTCCTTTCGGAGTGCCTTGACTGTTTCACGGGCAATAATTTTTCCGCCCACAGCCGCCTGAATTGGTATCTCAAACATCTGTCTGGGAATGTTGTCTTTAAGCTTCTCAGCCATCTTTCTTGCACGGGGATATGCCTTGTCTGCGTGAACGATAAAGGACAGAGCGTCCACAACATCGCCGTTTAGCAGAATATCCAGCTTGACAAGCTTGGACGGCGCATAGCCTATCATTTCATAGTCGAAGGACGCATAGCCCTTTGTCCTTGATTTCAGGGCATCAAAGAAATCGTAAACTATCTCGTTCAGCGGCAGCTCATAGTGAAGCTCAACTCTTGTGGCATCGAGATATTTCATATCCTTGAATATTCCGCGTCTATCTTGACACAGTTCCATAATATTTCCAACATAATCGGAGGGCGTTAGGATGTTTGCCTTAACCATAGGCTCTTCTGCACATTTTATGACAGAAACATCGGGGAAATTGGTAGGATTGTCGATGTAAACAGTTTCCCCGTTGGTCAAATCGACCTTGTAAACAACGGAAGGCGCAGTCGTTATCAGGTCAAGATTGAACTCTCGCTCCAAACGCTCCTGAATGATCTCCATATGAAGAAGTCCCAGAAAACCGCAGCGGAATCCAAATCCCAGCGCAATAGATGTTTCAGGCTCAAAGGACAGCGAAGCATCGTTCAGACGCAGCTTTTCCAGAGCGTCACGCAGATCGCCGTAACGTGCGCCGTCCGCAGGATAAATTCCCGAAAACACCATGGGATTTACCTCACGATAACCGGGCAGCGGCTCGGCACAGGGGTTTTCGGCATTTGTCACCGTGTCGCCAACCTTTGTGTCGCCTATGCTCTTTATGGACGCCGCAATGTAGCCTACCTCGCCCGCAGAAATTCCGTCGGCACTTGCAACAAGCTCGGTAGCACCCATATATCCCGCCTCAACAACGGTAAATTCGGCACCCGTCGCCATCAGACGAATGGTATCTCCCGGCTTGACGCTGCCTTCCTTCACACGGACATAGATTATAACGCCCTTGTAGCTGTCGTAATAGCAGTCGAAAATAAGCGCACTCAGCGGCTTGGAAACGTCACCCTTTGGTGCGGGAATGTCGGTTATTACACGCTCAAGAACTTCCTTGATGTTCGTTCCCATCTTTGCGGAAATTTTCGGTGCGTCCATAGCGGGAATGCCGATGACATTCTCCACCTCTGCGCAAACCCTCTCAGGCTCGGCGGAGGGCAGGTCTATCTTATTGACAACGGGAACAACTTCAAGGTCGTGTTCGATGGCAAGATAGGTGTTTGCCAGCGTCTGCGCTTCAATGCCCTGAGATGCGTCAACCACAAGAATTGCTCCCTCGCAGGCAGCCAGCGAACGGGAAACCTCATAGTTAAAGTCAACGTGTCCCGGAGTGTCGATAAGGTTAAAAACGTAGGTCTGACCGTTGTCTGCGGTGTAATTCAGACGGACGGCTCTTGCTTTTATGGTAATTCCTCTTTCACGTTCAATATCCATATTATCCAGCAGCTGGTCCTCCATATCCCTGAGAGATACGGTAGAGGTCAGCTCCAGAATACGGTCGGCAAGGGTGGATTTTCCGTGGTCGATATGAGCAATTATGCAGAAATTTCGTATATTTTCCTGTGGTATCGGCAAGTCTATCGCTCCTTTATAAAATGGGGTCATTCCCCTTGAATTCAAAATCATACGTTATTATTATAACATATCCCGCCGATTTTGTAAAGCAATCGAACTTATAAAAAAATATAAAAATTTATCTTGACAATGGTATTTTTTTGTGATATAATGTTTATGCAGTTTGGAAAGAACTGTTCCTGCGGGGGCGTGGCGCAGCTGGGAGCGCGTTTGAATGGCATTCAAAAGGTCGAGGGTTCGATCCCCTTCGTCTCCACCAAAATGAACCGCCGTTGATGCACAGCGGCGGTTTTATAGTAAATATATACCTAACGCAAATTTCACTTAAAGTCATATGATTTTTGCCGTTTACAATATTTGGGGGTATAGCTCAGTTGGGAGAGCGGTTGCTTCGCATGTAACAGGTCAGGGGTTCGAATCCCCTTATCTCCACCAGTTAAAGTGCCTTGAACGGGCACTTTTTTATTTTAAAAATAATTTAGCAGAATAAACGAAACAAGGCGTACACCTTTCCACTTTGGGTTGATGTACGCCTTGCTCTATTTTATGAAGGATAATTCATCTGTCACAATATCAGATACCAAACCTAGCCACCATATCGGCGCATTCCTGCGAACCTACAAAGCCTGCAAGAACCTCCTCACGGGACATACCGCTCTTTATTTTGCCGAGCCAATCTGCTCTGCCGTCGGGGTCGCCTTCTCTGTCGAAGAAGGTGCGGTACATAGTATCAACAAAGTCCTCGTCCGAAAGGTTCATTTCGATAAATTCGGGTGAGAAGATGAAGTTGTATGCCATCTGATAAAGGTCATGGTTTTCCAGATAGCTGCCCGTATGGTCGTTCAGACCGTCAACGTCAAATTTTCTGTTCAATGCCTTTGTGTAAAGTCTGGAAACAAACGCCGTCAGCTCTTCGCTCTTGTCACGGTTTTCGGTGTATTCCCATGTTCCTCTTGTAATGCCATATTCTTCACATATTTCGCCAAACTCCTTGGACTGTGTAAAGCCGTAGAAGATATGACCGATAGAGCAGCCGTTTTCAAGGGATTTTACCCATGTTTCAAGACCTGCGGGGTCGGGGTCACGGTCAAGGAAGGTGTTGTACATAATTGTCACACGTTCCTCGTTGGTGATGTCAAGCTCCGTAAATTCGGGGCTGAATACAAAGTCGTAAGCAACCTTGCTTGCAGATTCACCGTTCTTCAGATTTTCAACGTGAGAAACCTTAGCAGGGTCGGAATGACGTCCGAGAACATTCTCGTAAAGACGCTCAACAAAAGCATCGATAGGATCATATTCCTTTACTGCCAGTGCATATGTGGAGAACTTATCGCTGGTAAAGGTAATAGTATTGCTCTCAGCATCATAGCTGCTTTCTACCTCATAACCAACTTCGTTATGACTGCAGAATACGCCGTAAACATACTCATCATCGGGATACTGATCAAGAATTTCCTGAGGTATCTCAAAGCTGATGGAGATAGGAGAAGAAAGATCTGTCACCTGCTTGTCAGGATCGCCGTTGCTGTACTGCTTGTAAATATTAGCGTCAATGTAGCAGCCAACTGTAAATTCATCAAGGACTTCCTCGATAGCGCCCTTATCCTCTTCGGCAACATTCTCAGGCTCAACAGCTTCGATAGTCATCTTTACGGAGATATTAACGCCTTCTTCAATAAGCTTCTCGTCCTCCGTGTCAATAATCGCATTCACAACTTCCTCAACAGGCATATCGATCTTAGCATCGCCTACATTGTCATCGGAAGGTTCAATTGTTATTTCACCCTTTTCAACAGTTACTGTAAATTCAGCTGTTTTACCTTCATATGTAACTGTAAGTGTCTTTGTGCCTGCTTCGCTGCTGTCAAAGCCTGTTACCATTTCTGCTGTAATGTCAACCTCTTCGGTGCTGTCATCACTGTAAGTTACAGTGAGCTTACCGCCTGTAACATCAAGTTCATCGCCAATAGTATAAGCTGTCTTGGTGGGCTCTGTTGTTACAGCAATAGCGGTTATGGTCTTTTCAACAGGTGTAAGCTCAGCATATTTAGCTTCCGCATCTGTGAGAACCTTAAGCTGTTCAGCTGTGATAAGTGCCTTCTGAGCATCTGTAAGTTTATTGTAAGCGGTTCTTGCTTCATCGATCTTTGCCTTGCTAGCTTCTGTATATTCTACATCACCGATAGCATTGATCTTTTCAACAACTGCAGCTGCGGCAGCCTTATTTTCTGCAGCGGTATTTGCTTCTTCTTCAAGCTCATCATATTTAGTTTCCGAATCTGTGAGAACCTTAAGCTGTGCTTCTGTGATAAGTGCCTTCTGAGCATCTGTAAGAGCATCGTAAGCAGTTCTTGCTGCATCGATCTTTGCCTTGCTAGCTTCTGTATATTTTACTTCACCGATAGCTTCGATCTTAGTAACAACTGCAGCTGCGGCAGCCTTATTTTCTGCAGCGGTATTTGCTGCTTCAAGCTCGGCATATTTAGTTTCCGCATCTGTAAGAACCTTAAGCTGTGCTTCTGTGATAAGTGCCTTCTGCTCCTCTGTAAGAGCATCGTAAGCGGCTCTTGCAGCATTGATCTTTGTCTTGCTTTCAGTGGTATATGCAACTTCACCGATAGCATTGATTTTTTCAACAACTGCAGCTGCAACTTCATTTGCATCAGCAAAGGTTTCTGTACCCGCTGCACCACATACTGCACAGGATTTATAATAATTTCCAGCTTCATTTTCTACCTTATAAGCGTCCCACTTACATTCAACCGAGAAGTCATGTGTATGGTTTACGCTTTCTGCCGGAGGATTAAGTGTAACACCTTTAGGATCAATAGAAAGTACAACCATATCATCATATGCGCCATCACCATTCCAGTCAAACTGCCAATAATATTTGATAGGCTGCTTATATGTTTCTGAAAACAGGCTCAGATACTTATGATTTACAGTACCCCACAGTGTG
>JAEDOB010000300.1 GCA_016302225.1 Oscillospiraceae bacterium
AAGGAAAAATACTACACCTCCGACAACAAGCTGGAGCTTGCATATCTGACTGCGGTAACTCAGCGGGACGCTTTGAAAACGCTCAAAAACAACTCTTACAGCCTGTACATTGCTATCCCGTTTTGTCCGTCACGGTGCAGCTATTGCTCGTTTGTTTCCCATTCCATCGAAACGCCCAATGCAAAAAAGCTTATTCCGCAGTACGTTGACAAGCTTTGTGAAGAGTTGGAACTGACCGCTAAAATCGCCCATGAAACAGGGCTTTTCCTTGACACGATATACATCGGCGGGGGAACGCCCACTTCGCTTTCTGCGGAACAAATAGATAAAATTATGAAAACCGTCAAAAAATTCTTTGACATTTCTAAAATTCGGGAATATACTGTAGAAGCGGGCAGATGTGATACCATTACCCCCGAAAAGCTGGCTGTTATCAAGGAAAACGGCGGGGATAGAATTTCCATAAATCCGCAGACCATGAACGCAGATGTGCTGAAAGCCATCGGCAGGCGGCATAGTCCCGAAGCGGTGGTGAAAGCCTTTGAACAGGCACGTTCGGCGGGCTTTGACAACATAAATATGGACACCATTGCGGGACTTCCCACCGACACGCCCGACAGCTTCAAAAGCACTATCGAACAGCTTATTGCCCTTGACCCCGAGGAGATAACCGTCCACACTCTGACGCTGAAACGGGCGGCAAATCTCTTCCGAGATGATGACCTTGTCAGCGACGAAAATATTGCGGAAATGGTGGATTTTTCGGCTAGACGTCTGACTCAGGCGGGGTATCTGCCTTACTATCTTTATCGTCAGAAAAATACGCTGAAAAATCTCGAAAATGTTGGATACGCAAAGGCGGGAAAAGAGGGGCTTTACAACATTTACATAATGGAAGAAGCGCAGACAATTATCGCCTGCGGAGCTTCTGCATCGACAAAGCTTTTTGACCCGCAGACAGGCAAAATTGAGAGGATATTCAACTACAAATACCCATACGAATATATTTCCCGCTTTGATACCATGTGCGGGAAAAAAGCCGAGATCAAACGATTTTTTCAGGAGGGTTCGTTATGAATTTATTTGATGATGTGCTGAATATGTGCGGCAAATGTATTGACACCGTTGTTGAGAAAACGGGAGATGTGCTTGATTATTCAAAGTCAAGGCTTGACAAGGCATCGATAAACGTGAAGCTTCGTGAGAAGTATCAGGTGCTGGGAAAGCTTTGCTATGATATGTCCGAATCGGGCGAGGACGAAACGGGAACAATGAAGAAAATCGTTGCGGATATCCGCTCATTAAAGGAAGAGCTGCGCAATATTGAGGACGAATCCGAAAAGGCTGCAAAGTTCAAGGAGTGCCGCTACTGCAATGCGAAAAATCCTCAGACCGCTGCTTACTGCGCAAAGTGCGGCGAAAAGCTTTGAGAAAAACGGCGGTCTTATGAAGAAAAACGAACTTTTTGAAATGGAAATAACGGGTATGACCGCCGAGGGAAACGGTGTCGGCAGAGCGGAGGGAATGGCAGTGTTCGTTCCCTCCGCCGCTGTCGGGGACGTTATCCTCTGCCGTATTGTGAAGGTGCTGAAAAGCCATTGCTTCGGCATTATTGAGAAGCTTATCACGCCTTCCGAGGACAGAATTTCGGCGGATTGTCCCGTTTCGGAAAAGTGCGGGGGCTGCTGCTTCCGCCATATTTCTTATGAAGCGGAATGTCGGATAAAGGACAAAATCGTTCGGGACGCTTTTGTGCGTTTAGGCGGTTTTTCCGAGGAAAATGTCACCTTCCTTGACTTTTTCGGCTGCCCCGAAACGGAGGGCTACCGCAACAAGGCAATGTATCCCGTGGGCGAAAAGGACAGAAAGCTTATCTGCGGATTTTACTCGAAACGCAGTCATCGAATCGTTCCCTGTATGAACTGTTCGCTGCAGCCGAGGATATTTTCGGAGATATCGGAAGCGGTTCTCGAATATGCCGAAAAGCACGGTATTTCCGCATATAATGAGGAAACACGTTTGGGAATTCTCAGACATATTTACCTTAGAACGGGGTACCATTCGGGGGAGATCATGCTTTGTCTTGTTACCGCAAAAAAGGTTAAAATGGACGGCTTTTGCGAGGAAATGACAAAGCGTTTCCCGAGAATAAAAACCATTCTTTTGAACATAAACGGGAAGAATACCAACGTAATTCTGGGGGATAAAAATGTCGTTTTGCACGGCACGGGAAACATTTCCGACAAGATGTGCGGAAATCAAATCTCGCTTTCGCCGCACTCATTTTATCAGGTGAACACGGCGCAGGCGGAGCGGCTTTACGGTTTTGCAAAGGAATTTGCAGAAGGCGGCGGGAACGGTCTGCTGCTTGACCTTTACTGCGGTGCGGGTACCATCGGGCTGTCTATGGCGGACAGGTTTGACAGGCTCATAGGCGTTGAGGTGGTTCCTCAGGCGGTGGAAAATGCCCGTGAAAATGCTGCAAAAAGCGGTATTCACAATGCGGAATTTATCTGCGGAGATGCGGGAGATATTGCCAAAAAGCTGTCCGA
>JAEDOB010000301.1 GCA_016302225.1 Oscillospiraceae bacterium
CGATTTTTTGACGATACGACTCCACATCGGGATTGTCAACGGTAAATGTAACATAATCCAGAGGAACATAAGCCCCGTAAATATCGTGCACCGCCTGTGCGTCATTTTCGGTCGCAAGTCTGATACGATAGTCCATATCCGTTTATCTCCTTTTTCTTATTAAATGCTGAGTAATCTACGTTGGTTTGTGTTGTTACTATGTGAGTATTCCCCCGCCTTCGGCGGGGGAATACAATTAGATTTATAAAAGCTGTGGCAGCAATTTTTTATTTCAATCCAAACAGCCTTACCGCATTTTCGGCAGTCACCCTTGCCGCTTCTTCCACGGAAACGCCCTTTATCTCAGCCATTTTTTCCAGCATTTTAATTATCATAGAGCTGTCGCACCGCTGTCCCCGAAACGGCTCGGGTGCCATATATGGACAATCGGTTTCGGTAAGCAGCCTGTCCATGGGAACACGTTCCAACGCCTTTAACGCCTTCTTTGCGTTCTTAAAGGTCAGCACTCCCGTGAAACTAATGTGCATACCAAGCTTCAGCACCTGCTCGGCAGTTTCCGCAGAACCCCCAAAGCAGTGCATAACACCGTCGGTCTGACCGTAGTCGGAAAGAATGCGCAGACTGTCCTCCGAAGCGTCCCTGACGTGTACGGAAACAGGCTTTTTCAGCTCCCTCGCAAGCTCCAGCTGACGGCGGAAAACCATCTCCTGACGCTCCTTGTCATAGCCCTCATAATGGTAGTCAAGACCTATCTCGCCAATAGCGCAGACCTTTTTGTGCTGTGCCAGCCGCCGCACCTCATCAAGCCAATTTTCGGGAATATCATTGCATTCCTCGGGGTGAACGCCCACGGCGGCATAGACAAAATCCAGCTTCTCCGCCATTTCTGCCGCCATTTCCGACGACGGAATATCATATCCGATAACAATGACCGCACGAACGCCGTTCTCCCTGTGAATACGCTCCAAAAGCTCGTAACGGTCGCTGTCAAACGCCTTGTCCTGATAATGGGAATGTGTATCTATAAATGAAATGCTCATTGTTCCCTCCAAAAATCCAGAATTTCTGTCCCCGTGCAGACAATTATCTCACATTCGGGGACGGTTTCAGCCGCCGCCGAAAGAAAAAAGCCGTCCCGTTCCGCCGTAAAAATCCGTTCGTCACTGAGCACCGAAACGCTGCCGAAGCCCATGGCAATGCCCCGTCCGTCAAGCTTTGAAAGGGCTTCCTTTCTTGTCCACAGCCGCATAAATTCCCTGTTTTTATCGGGAACGGTTTCCAGATATTCCCGCTCGTCGGGGGTGCAGCACTTTTTGATAAGCCTGTCGGAACGCCTGTCGCAGTGTTCGATATCTGCACCGATATTTCCGTCCGTTACCGCCGCAAGGACTGTTCCCGATGAATGAGAAATCGAAAATCCGAAGCTTTCATTTCCCGCAAAATAAGGCTTTCCGTACTCGCCTATGCGAAAATCCCAAGCCGCTGCCTCTTTCCCGAACCGCCTGCAAATTTCCCGACGGACGATAAGTTCTCCGAAAAGGCTTTCCGCACGGGCTTGCGGCTGCTTTCTGCGGGAAACGGCGTTTCTTCGACCTTCGGGGAGATATTTCAGCCCTTCATCACACAAATTCTCGTCCGCAGACATAAGAAAAAGCTGTATCTTCATCAGTATCTGTTGTCGAAAACTCTTGTGGATTTCTTTTCGCTTCTGGGCAGTTCACCAAGGCGAACCATTTTCACAATGACCTGAATGCCTATCTTCGCCTTGAACGCATTTCCGATAACGTACTCCAGAGCCGCAGCGTTTGCGCCGTCCTGATATTCAACGAACAGGGTGCAGATGTCCTTGCCGTTGAGGTGGTCTATCATAAACTGATACTCGCTTGATGCGCCCTCGATGCCGCTGATAAGCTCGTCTATCTGGCTGGGGAAAATGTTTACGCCCTTGACCTTGACCATATCGTCGGTGCGTCCAAGAATAGTGTCGATTCTGGGATATTTGCAGCCGCAGGGGCAGTCGCCGAGGATAACCCTTGTCAGGTCGTGTGTGCGGTAACGGATAAGGGGTGCGCCCTGCTTTTTCAGGGTGGTGATAACAAGCTCGCCTATTTCGCCGTCGGGGAGATTTTTGCCCGTTTTCGGGTCAACGATCTCAAAGTAAATGAAATCGTCCCACATGTGCATACCGCACTCACAGTCGCAGCTGATACCGATTCCCGGACCGTAAACCTCGGTCAGACCGTAAATATCGTAAAGCTGAACGCCCAGCTCGTTGGCAATACGCTTTCTCATTTTCTCGCCCCAGCGTTCCGAACCGATAATTCCCTTTTTCAGATGAATTTGGTCGCCGATACCTCTTTTTGCAATTTCCTCAGCCAGCAAAAGCGCATAGGAGGACGTTGCGCAAAGCACGGTAGATTTCATATCGATCATCATTCTAAGCTGCTTGTCGGTATTTCCGGGACCCATGGGGATAACCATTGCACCCAGCTTTTCCGCACCGTTCTGGAAACCTATTCCCGCAGTCCACAGACCGTAGCCGGGGGT
>JAEDOB010000041.1 GCA_016302225.1 Oscillospiraceae bacterium
GTTTTTCGTGATAGCTGTTTTGAACTAACTTACGATGGTAAAACTGACAGGGTATTTTATAATGAGATCATTGGATTGAAAGCTTATGATGGTGCTATTGGTGTAGTAAGCGATAGAATTGAGGTATTTCTTCCAAAAGATGAAGAAATGCTGCGTATTTTGGAGAGTAAAGTTTATGCAAGATCTTGAGTCAAGGCGGTTTACCGTCAGGCTTACTCAAAAAGAGCTTAGAAAGTTTTACCGATATGATATGATGTTCACCCCAAGGGCAGTGTGGAATATTATCATAATTATTGCGGCGGTGCTTATTTATCTGGCGGTAATGCGGACATTTGTTAAATACATATTACTTGTCTGGGTGATAGGTGTGGTGTTCTTTTTCGGACTGCTTTACAATCTTTACTGCGTAACGCCCACAGTATCTGCGGAAAAAGCCGCTCCCGGAGAATACGGAATCCTTGACGAGTTTGAGTTTTTCGGGACATATTTCACGGAGAAAAAGGGCAGTACATTTATTACCGTTCCATACAATGCAATTGACAAAATGGTGGAATTTGATACGGCGTTTTATCTGTATTTTTCGCCGCAAATGACACGTGTTCAGAAGATTTCCGAGGACGGCGGTTTGGAACCCGTCAAAAACCGTTCGGCGGTGGCAAGCGTTATTGTCAAGGAAGGTCTTACCGAAGAAGAAATTGAGTTTATAAAATCTGTTGTCACGCCAAAATAAGAGGTGAAGTGATATGGACGACATAAAAGCGGGCAGATTTATCAGCCTCATACTCCGTCATCACCCCGAAGAAGGGGGCGTAACCCTTGACAGTCACGGCTATGCGGACGTTTCAAGGCTGATTGACGGAGTTGCAAAAAAGTTTCACGGATTTAATATGGACGACCTTGAAAGGATAGTCAGGGAGAACAACAAGCAGCGTTATTCTTTCAATGAAGATAAAACGAAAATAAGGGCAAATCAGGGGCATTCCGTGTCGGGCATTGACCTTGAACTGAAGCCTGTTTCTCCGCCCGATCTGCTTTATCACGGGACGGCAGAAGCGACTGTTCCCGTCATTATGGAGGAGGGTTTGAAGCCTATGTCACGGCAGTATGTTCATCTGTCTGCCGAATATGAAACCGCCGTAAATGTGGGAAAGCGGCACGGGAAGCCGCAGGTTCTGACAATTGACACGAAAGCAATGGAGAGGGACGGATTCAGCTTTTTCATCTCCGAAAACGGAGTCTGGCTGACAGCTCACGTTCCGCCGAAATACATAGAAAGGAATTGAAGCTATGAATATAATCGTTGACGCATTCGGAGGGGACAACGCTCCTCTCGAAGTTATAAAGGGTGCAGCGGACGCCGTTGCAAAGCTTGATGTGGACGTTACTCTGACGGGAAACGAAAGCATCATCAAAAAGACTGCCGAGGAAAACGGCATAAGCCTTGACCGCATTTCTGTTATCCACACGGAGTCGGTCATCGACATTCACGAGGAGCCTACGGAGGTCATTAAGGGCAAGTCGGACTGCTCCATGGCGGTTGGCTTGAAGGCACTTGCAGAGGGCAAGGGCGACGCTTTTGTTTCGGCAGGAAGTACGGGTGCGCTGGTGGTCGGTGCGACATTTATCGCAAAGCGTTTGAAGGGCATAAAGAGGGCTGCTCTTGCGCCTATTCTGCCCACGGCTAATGGACACGTTATACTTATGGACGGCGGTGCAAATGTTGATTGCCGCCCCGAAATGCTTTTGCAGTTCGGCATTATGGGCTCCTGCTATATGGAACGTGTTATGGGTCTGAAATCGCCTAAGGTTGGACTTCTGAACGTTGGTGCGGAGGACACAAAGGGCAGAGAAATGGACATTGAAGCATACAAGCTTTTGAAGGACGCACCCCTTGATTTTTACGGAAATCTTGAAGCGAGGGAGCTGCCCTTCGGCGTTTGTCAGGTAGCTGTTTCCGACGGTTTCACGGGAAATATTGCCTTGAAGCTTTACGAGGGAATGGGTTCCTTCTTTGCGGGGGAACTCAAGGGAATGCTCACAAGCGGTCTTTCGGGAAAGCTGGCTGCGCTTATGATAATGCCCAAGGTGAAGGCGTTCAAGAAGAAGCTGGATTATACCGAGGTTGGCGGTGCGGTGCTTATGGGCATCTCAAAGCCTGTTATCAAGGCGCACGGCAGCTCCAATGCAAAGGCGTTCTACAATGCTATCCGTCAGGCGAAAAACTGCGTTGACGGAAAGGTAATTGACGCAATTTCACAGTCCCTTGAAGCTGTGAAGGAAAAGGAAAAATCATCAAACTAAAGCTGAATTTACATAACGGGGAAGGAGTCGGAACTATGACCGAAAAGGAAAAAATGCTGTCGGGCAAGCTTTACGACCCGACAGATAAAGAGCTTTCCGAGCTGCGGGCAAAGGCGCACAGGCTCAGCAAAATGTATAATGATACTTTCGAGGACGAGGAAGAAAAGCGCAGCTCCATTTTGAAGGAGCTTGTTCCGAATATGGGAAAGGATTCGGGATTTACGGGGCCTATTTACTTTGACTACGGCGTTTTTACGGAGATAGGCGAGAGGTTTTATGCAAATTTCAACCTTACCGTTCTTGATGTTTGCCCCGTAAAAATAGGAAATGACGTTATGATAGGGCCGAATGTTTCCATAATGACTCCCGTTCACCCCCTGAGATATGCCGACAGAAATATGAGAGTTCGGGAAAACGGTGAGATTTACGATCTGGAATACGGAAAGCCAATAACCATCGGAGATAACTGCTGGATAGCTGCAAATGTTACCATAACGGGCGGCGTTACTATCGGGAACGGCTGCGTTATCGGTGCGGGCAGCGTTGTTACAAGGGATATTCCCGATAACTGTCTTGCTGTGGGAAATCCGTGCAGAGTCATCAGGGAGATAACCGATAAAGATGATGTTTCGCTGAAAGAATATTTATGGTGACGAAAGGCGTTTAAAATGAGTAATACTAACAAGACCGATCTTGAAGCCTTTGAGAAAAAGATCGGGTACACATTCAAAAATAAGGAGCTGCTTTTTGAGGCACTTTCTCACTCCTCCTTTGCAAATGAAAACAAGCGGCAGCGTCATTCAAATGAGCGGCTGGAATTTCTGGGGGACAGCGTTTTGTCCATCATTGTTTCACGCTATCTGTTTGACCATTTCAAGCACCTTCCCGAGGGGGAGCTTACTAAGATAAGAGCGTCGCTGGTGTGCGAAAAGGCGTTGTTTGAATTTTCAAAGAAGATTGACCTTGGCAGCTTTATAATGCTGGGACGGGGCGAGGAAAATTCGGGCGGACGGGAGCGTCCTTCCATCGTTTCGGACGCATTTGAAGCGGTCATTGCAGCTGTTTATCTGGACGGCGGAATGGAAGCCGCAAAGCCCTATGTTCTCAGCTTTATGCCCGAGGATATTGACAGCAAAAAGGGCAGCACTCTTAACGATTACAAGACAATTCTTCAGGAGATAATCCAGAAAAATCCCGAGGAAAAGGTGGAATATGTCCTGAAGGAGCAGTCGGGTCCCGACCATGACAAGGCGTTTGTGGTGCAGGTTTTCCTGAACAGCAATGTTATCGGCGAGGGCAGAGGTCACAGCAAAAAGCAGGCAGAGCAAATGGCGGCTAAAGAAGCGCTGGAGCTTATGGGCTATGACACACAGTAACATCTCAATTTTCGTGCCGCATCTGGGCTGTCCTCACGCTTGTTCCTTCTGCAATCAGCGGATAATAAGCGGGAAAACGGAGATCCCTCACGGCGAGGACATTACACGTTTGCTTTCGGAACAGGCAGAGCGCATTACCGACAGTGAGCGGCGGAATAATACGGAGATAGCGTTTTTCGGCGGCAGCTTTACGGCAATTGACCGTGAATACAGGCGGGAGCTTCTTTCGGCGGCTTTTCCGTTTACTAAGGCGGGGGGCGGCTGTTTTAAGGGGATACGCTTTTCTACACGTCCCGACTGCATTGACGGGGAAGTGCTGGAGGAAGCTAAAAGCTTCGGTGTTACCGCTATTGAGCTGGGTGCGCAGTCTATGTCCGACAAGGTGCTTGAATTGAACGAACGTGGGCATACTGCCGAGGACGTTCGCCGTGCGTCTGCGTTGATAAAGGAGTTTGGCTTTGAGCTGGGCTTGCAGATGATGGTGGGGCTTTACGGCAGCACGGAAACCGACGAATTTCACACTATGACCGAGATAATAAAGCTTCGTCCCAACACGGCGAGGATATATCCCGTTTCGGTTTTGCGTGGGACTAAGCTTGCTGAATTGTACAAAAGCGGTGAGTATGTTCTCTATCCCTTTGAAAAGGCGGTAAACATCTGCGGCGTTATCTACTGCGCATTTACAAGCGTCGGTATTAGGGTGATACGAATGGGACTTCACGCCGAGGACGGTGTTGAGAACAGTGCCGTTGCGGGATTTTATCACCCTGCATTCGGGGAAATTGTCCGCTCGGACATTGTGAAAAATGTTATACTGAAATACTGTATGTCCGAAAAAGCGGACAGTTCTCCTGTTGAAATATGCGCAAACAGCAGGCTTATAGGCGCTGTTTACGGACACAAAAAATCCAATCGGATATTCTTTGAGGAAAAGAATATTCCCGTTAAAATTTCCATAGATAATAACCTTAAAGACCATGAAATTTCCATAAACAAGGAAGTGCAAAATGTATTTAAAATCACTTGAGCTGCAAGGCTTCAAATCATTTCCCGATAAAATAAAGCTGGAATTCGGCAAGGGTATGACTGCCGTTGTAGGACCTAACGGAAGCGGTAAATCCAACATCGGTGACGCTGTCCGCTGGGTGCTGGGGGAGCAGTCCTCAAAGACTCTCCGAGGGGCAAAAATGGAGGACGTTATCTTTGCGGGAACGCAGTACCGAAAGGCGGTAGGCTTTGCTGCGGTCACGCTGAATATCGTCAATGACAAGGGCTTGCTGTCCATTGACGAGCCCGAGGTTTCCGTTACCAGAAAGCTTTACAGAAGCGGTGAAAGTGAATATCTTATCAACGGCAGACAGGTGCGCTTGAAGGACATTCTGGAGCTGTTTATGGACACGGGTCTGGGACGGGACGGCTATTCCATCATCGGTCAGGGACGTGTTGCGGAGATAGTTTCCGCAAAGTCCGCAGAACGCCGTGAAATATTTGAAGAAGCGGCGGGAATTTCAAAGTTTCGCTATCGCCGTGCCGAAGCGGAAAGGCGTCTGGCGGCGGCTGAGGAAAATCTTGTTAGACTGCGGGATATTCTCTCCGAATTGGAAGGACGTGTTGAGCCGCTGCGAATTCAGTCGGAGAAGGCGCAGAAATTCATTACGCTGTCCGAGGAGAAAAAGTCGCTGGAAATTTCCGTATGGATGAAGCGGCTGGACGAATTAAAGGAAACTCTCGATGAACTGAACGAAAAGCTGCTTATCAGCAAGGCAGGTCACGAAAACACCTCCGCTGAGTTGAACCGAACCGAAACAGAAGCCGCCGAATTTTTCAGGGGAATGCAGGAGGCAACGGCTAAGATAGAGCAGCTTCGCAGCAGACTTCTTGAAGCGGAGCAGGAAAATCAGCAGCTTCATTCGGACATTGCGGTTTTTGAAAATGACATTTCCCACTGCAGGGCGGCAATTGAGGAAATAGAGGAGATACGCAAAAATTCCGAAAATGTCAACCGTGAAAATGAGCGTTTGATGACGGAAAAGCTTGCCGAAATCGACGAGATAAAGCGGAAAATTGAAGAGTGTACAAAGGGTGCCGAAGAAGCCGAGGAGAATTTCCGAAGGCTTATCGGCGAACAGGAAAGCTTTTCAAAGGACTTTGAAGCGGCGGGTGCAGAGCTTAACAAGCTGTACATACGTCAGTCAGAGTTAAAGGTTTCACTGGCGGCGGGCGAAACTTCTCTTGATGACATAAAGGCAAGCATTGTCCGTGCGGCGGAAAATGAGGAAACGCAGCGTATTGCGGCGGAAAATCTTGTTAAGGAACGTGCGGAGATAACCGAGGGCATCAAGCTTCTGGAGGAGCGTGGGGACGAGCAGAGCAACCGCTTAAACGGTCTGGAACGGCTTTACAAGGGCAAGGCGGAAAAGCTGTCGGCGGCTGAAAAGGAGCTTTCCGACATAAGCTTTGCTATTCGTGAAAAGCAGCAGAGGATAAATCTTCTCTCCGACCTGGAAAACAGCATGGAGGGCTTTGCTCACAGCGTTAAGACGGTCATTAAGGCGGGACAGAGCGGACGTATCGGCGGCATTCGGGGTTCGGTGGCGCAGCTTATAAGCACATCTCCCGAGTACAGTCTTGCCATTGAAACGGCTTTGGGCGGTGCTATGCAGAACATTATCGTTGACAACGAGGAAACGGCAAAGCGGTGCATCAGATTTTTGCAGGAGTCCAAGGCGGGACGTGCAACATTTCTGCCCATTACTTCGGTCAGGGGAAATGTTCTGCGGGAAAACGGGCTGGAGAATTGTGACGGATTTATTGCAATTGCGTCCGAGCTTGCGGAATATGACGACGAATACAAGGGAATATTTGCTTCTCTGTTGGGAAGAATTGTCATAGCGGAGGACATTGACCTTGCGGCACTTATTGCGAAAAAATACGGTTACAAATTTAAGATAGTTACTCTTGACGGACAGGTCATAAATGCGGGCGGTTCCTTTACGGGCGGTTCGTCAAACCGTTCAAACGGTATGCTGTCCCGAAAGAATGAGATAGAAACGCTTTCTGCCGAAGCCGAAAAGCTTGCCGAAAAGCAGCGGACGGCTCAGGCACAGGCAGACAAGCTTCGTTCGGAAACGGACAAGCTGAAAATTGACACAGAGGACGCCAGAGAGCAGCTTCAGGTCATCTCCAATGACAAGGTGCGGTTTGAAGCGGAAATTCGCCGAATTGACGGAGTTTCCGAGCAGACAAAAAATGCTTCGGAATTTGCCGCAGAGCAAACAAGGCTGTTAAAAGAAAAGCTTTCCGAACAGGAAAAAACTCTGAAAAATGACAGCGCAGAGCTTGAAAAAATATCTGCGGAGATTTCCGAAAAGGAATCGGAGGTGTCCGTGGGACGGGAAAAGAACGACGAATTTGCTGCCGAAAGGGACAAGCTGTCTAACCTTATTTCCGAGATGAAGCTGTCAAAGATCGCCCTGGAAAAGGACGAACAGGCGGCTCACGATGCAGTGGAGCAGATAAAAAAGAATGCGGAAAAAATAAACGACGATTCCGCAAATCAGCTTCTGCGTATCAAAATGCAGGAGAAAATTATCGAGGAAAAGCGGGCACTTATTGAGGAGCGCAAACAGGCTCTTGCGGCGGCGGGAGATAATGCTGCGAAGATAAACGGGCAGATCTCGGAGCTGCGGGACAAGCATTCGGAATTTGAGCGGAAAACCAACGAAAACCGCATAAAGTCCTCCGAGCTTACCGACACAAGAGAAAGCTATGCCACGGAGATAACAAGGCTGGAAGAGCGGTGTGCGTCCGTGCGGAAAACCGAGGACGGCATCATATCCGAAATGCTGGAGCAGTATAATATATCACGGTCGGAGGCGGCGGAGATAGCCGTTCCCGTTGAGGATATGCTTATTGCGCAGCGTGACCTGAACGATGTCAAGCAGAAGATAAGGTCGCTGGGGCACGTCAATGTTGCGGCAATCGAGGAGTACAAAGAGGTTTCCGAAAGATACGAATTTATGTCCGGTCAGATAAAGGACGTGGAGGTTTCCAAGAAGGAGATCGAGCGGCTTATTGAGGAGCTTACGGAGAATATGAAAAAGCAGTTCTCCGAAAGCTTTGAAGCCATAAACACAAACTTCAAGCAGATCTTCGTGGAGCTTTTCGGCGGGGGACGGGCTGAGCTTACCCTTACCGACCCCGAGGACGTTCTGGAATCGGGCATTGAGATAAATGTTGCACCGCCGGGAAAGGTCATTAAGAATCTGTCGCTGCTGTCGGGCGGTGAACAGGCGTTTGTGGCTATTGCAATTTACTTTGCTATCCTCAAAATAAAGCCTGCGCCTTTCTGTATTCTTGACGAGATCGAAGCGGCGCTTGATGATGTGAATGTTTCAAAATATGCGAAGTATCTTAGCAATTTCTACGATACGACGCAGTTTATCGTGGTCACTCACCGTCGGGGAACCATGGAAGAAGCTGATATTCTTTACGGCGTTACAATGCAGGAAAAGGGTATTTCAAGGCTTCTGAGAATGGAGCAGCCTCCTGCCGATATTGACACCGAATAATCGCCTGAAAGGGGATAGTTTTATGGGATTTTTTGAAAAAATAAAGGCGGGTCTGAAAAAAACCAAGGACAGCCTTATGGGAAATATCGAGCGGGTGCTCAATTCCTTTACCAAGATAGACGAGGAATTTTTCGAGGAGCTGGAGGAAACACTGATAATGTCCGACCTGGGTGCGGAAACCTCCATGGCTGTCTGCGACGAGCTGAGAAAGCTTGTTAAGGAGCAGGGGCTTACATCTCCCGATGACATAAAAAAGGCACTCAAATCCATACTTGTGGAAATGCTGGGCGAGGACAAAAAGCTTGACCTTTCCACAAAGCCGTCGGTCATTCTCATTATCGGCGTAAACGGTGCGGGAAAAACTACCACTATCGGAAAGCTTTCGGCAAATCTGAAAGGTCAGGGCAAAAAGGTTCTGGTTGCGGCTGCGGACACGTTCAGGGCGGCGGCTGTTGAGCAGCTGGAGGTCTGGACGCAGCGTGCGGGCGTTGACATTGTGAAGCATGAGGAGGGTTCAGACCCCGCATCTGTCGTATTTGATGCGCTTTCCGCTGTTAAGGCGAGGGATATGGACGTTCTTATCTGCGACACGGCAGGACGTTTGCACAACAAGAAAAATCTGATGGAGGAGCTTCGCAAAATAAGCCGCATTATTCATCAGCAGGCAGAGGGCTGTTCTCTGGAAACGCTGCTTGTTCTGGACGCCACAACGGGACAGAACGCCGTAAATCAGGCGAAGCTTTTCAGCGAGGTTGCGGACATTACGGGTATTGTTCTGACTAAGCTGGACGGCACAGCAAAGGGCGGAATCATCGTTTCCATTCACAAGGAGCTGGGCATTCCCGTAAAGCTTGTGGGTGTGGGCGAAAAGCTGGACGATTTGCAGGAATTTTCCGCAGAAGCCTTTGTGGACGCTCTCTTTGACGAGGAAACGGATTTCGATTACAACTATCACCGTCTATACGATCGTCTTGACGATGGTATTGATGACAGCGAGGAAGAAGCAAATGAAGAAGCTGTTCCCGAAGAAAATAATCAGTCCGAACAGGAAGAAGCGGCTGTCGAAGCGGTTGAAGAAGCTGCTGAGATTTCCGAAGAAAATATCCCCGAAGAAATAGAGGACACGGAGATACCGTCTATGGAAGAGGGAGATGTTATGGCAGTTCCCGACAGCGGCGATGAAGCTAACGGGGAAGATACGGAAGTGTCGGGCGATATTTCCCCCGCAGGGATCTCCGAAGAAATTCCCGAAAATACCGAAGAAAACAGCGGCAAAAAGAGCCTTAAAGACGGCAAATTCGGTTTCCTGTTCAAGGAAATCACATTTGGAAAAAAGAAAAAAGATGGTGAATAACTATGAGAATTATACTTGCTACCAACAATAAAAACAAGGTCCGTGAGGTGGGAGAGATTCTTTCTCCTCTGGGCTATGAGGTCATTTCGCAGGCGGAGGCTGGCGTTGACATTGAGGTGGAGGAAAACGGCGTTACCTTTGAGGAAAACGCTTTTCTAAAGGCAAATGCCGTTCACAAGCTGACAAACGAAGCCTGCATTGCCGATGACAGCGGTTTACAGGTGGACTACTTAAACGGCGAGCCGGGGGTGTATTCAGCAAGATATGCAGAGCCGGGACACCGCTGTCAAAAGGTGCTTGACAAGCTGGAAGGCATTGAATATGACAAGCGCACGGCGAGATTTGTCTGCTGCATCTGCTATATCGGCAAGGACGGCGAAGCTAAGACATTTACGGGCAAATGCGAGGGACATATCGGGTTTGAAAAGCGGGGCACAAACGGCTTCGGCTACGACCCCATTTTTATGGTAGGTGAAAAATCCTTTGCGGAAATATCCGCAGAGGAGAAGAATAAGATTAGTCATCGTGCGGACGCACTTTTACAGCTTGCCGAATACCTCGGCGGAAAGGACTGATACTATGCTTACAAGCAAACAGCGTGCAAAGCTCAAGGGCATTGCTTCAACGGAGGACACTATTTTTCAGGTGGGCAAGGGCGGCATTCCCGACACAATGACCGCTCAGGTTGACGACGCACTGAGGGCAAGAGAGCTTATCAAGTGCAGAGTGCTGGACAGTGCCATGCTTTCTCCCGCAGAGGCTGCAAACGAATTGGCTGAAAAGACAGGCGCAGAGGTGGTTCAGGTCATAGGCAGCAAGTTCGTGCTTTACCGCAGAAATCCCAAAGAGCCTAAGATAACTCTGTAATGCTATGGGAAAAACGGCAATTTTCGGCGGGAGCTTTAATCCCGTTCACAATGGGCATATTAACCTTGTCAGAGAGATGATAGAAGAAATTCACCCCGACAGAGTTATTATCGTTCCCACGGGAATTTCACCCTTTAAACAGGGGATAAAGCCTATGTTTTCGGGAGAGGACAGGCTTGAAATGTGTCGGCTGGCTTTCGGCGTGTTTCCCGAATGCTCGGTAAGCTCCTATGAGGTTGACAATGAGGGAGTCAGTTACACGGTGCTGACACTCAGGCATTTTCGGGAAATGTACCCCGATGATGAATTGTTTTTCATAGTGGGCAGCGATATGCTTTTGTCCCTTAAAAGATGGTACAGATTTGAGGAAATAATGAGCCTTGCAACCATTGCGGCGGCTTCCCGTGAGGACGGAGATTTTGATATTCTCCGAAAGGCTGCTGACGAGCTGTCACAATTTGGCAGGGTTCTCCTGATAAAAATAACGCCCTTTCCGCTTTCTTCCACAGAAATTCGTGAAAAAATTGAAAACAAGCAGGATTTCTCTTGCTATTTGCCCGAAAAAGTTGTAAAATATATTTTGGATAAAAATGTTTAAGCGGTGGGTGAATTGCTTTGATAGGAAATGATGAGCTTTTAGAGGTTCTGCGGCTGCGGCTTTCAAAGAAACGTTTGCAGCACAGCAAAAATGTTGCCGATGAAGCCAAAAGGCTTGCCGAAAAATACGGTGCAGACCCCGAAAAGGCGTATACGGCGGGGCTGCTTCACGATATTTGCAAGGAGATACCGCCCGAGGAGCAGAAAAACTATGTGCTTCTCAGCCGCAGAGATGTCTGCGATGCCGAAAAGGAAGTGCCTGCGCTCTGGCATTCCATTGCGGGGGCGTATTATGCGGAATTTGTGCTGGGCTGTCATGATGAGGATATTCTCAATGCGGTGAGATACCATACGGCGGGGCGGGGAGAGATGTCCCTTTTAGAGGAGATAGTGTATATGGCGGACCTTACCTCCGCAGACCGCAGCTACAAGGACGTTGCCCGTATGCGAAAGCTGGCGTCGTCTAACCTGAAAAAGGCTATGCTGGAGGCGGTGAAGTTTTCCGTTTCCGACGTTATGGCAAAGGGCTCCCTTATTCCCGTGCATACTATCAACGCATACAACCGCTATTGCAGGGAAGATAAATAAACTTTTCAAGGAGTGTAATATTTGGAACAGATAGAATATATAAAAGCCGCTGTTAAGGCACTTGACAGCAAGCGTGCAGAGGATATAAGAGTTATCGGCATCGGTGACCTTACTATCATTGCGGACTACTTTATCATTGCCGACGGTACAAGCTCCACACAGCTGAGGGCACTTGCCGATGAGGTGGAGTTTCAGTTAAAGGAGCTGGGCAAGGCTCCCGAAAGAATTCAGGGAAACAGTCAGTCCAACTGGATAGTGCTA
>JAEDOB010000042.1 GCA_016302225.1 Oscillospiraceae bacterium
AGCCGATGAAGGGCTTCATAGCCATAGGATCGTGACGGAGAACGCCTACTGCACCTGTTGCAGCTGCTGTTGTTTCGGAGGAAACAGCAGAACCGATATATGTGCCGTGAGTCCAGTCGAAGGACTGATATACCAGAGGAGTTGTGGAAGCTCTTCTTCCGCCGAAGATGATAGCGGAAACGGGAACGCCCTTAGGATTGTTGAACTCGGGAGATACGCAGGGGCAGTTTGCAGCGGGAGCTGTAAATCTGGAGTTGGGGTGAGCCAGCTTCTGAGGCTTGCCGTCAGCGCCCATAACGGAGGTGTATTCCTTGCCGTTTACCTTAGCACCCTTCCACTCGGTAGCGTCCTCGGGAGGATTCTTGTCAAGACCTTCCCACCAAACGGTGTTATCGGCATTGTTAAGAGCAACGTTTGTGAAGATAGCGTTCTTTCTTGTGCAGGCAAGAGCGTTGTAGTTGGACTTTGCGTTTGTACCGGGAGCAACGCCGAAGAAGCCGTTCTCGGGGTTGATAGCGTACAGACGTCCGTCCTCGCCGGGCTTCATCCAAGCGATGTCGTCGCCGACTGTGAATACTTCGTAGCCTGCCTTCTTGTATCCCTCGGGAGGAATAAGCATAGCCAGGTTAGTCTTACCGCAGGCAGAGGGGAATGCAGCTGTGATGTAAACAACCTCGCCGTCGGGCTTCTTAACGCCCAGAATGAGCATATGCTCAGCCATCCAGCCTTCGTTCTTACCCTGATAGGAAGCGATTCTCAGAGCGAAGCACTTCTTGCCCAGGAGAACGTTTCCGCCGTAAGCGGAGTTGATGGACCAGATAGTGTTGTCCTGAGGGAACTGAACGATATATCTGTTCTCGGGATCAACATCAGCCTTAGAGTGCAGACCTCTTACGAAATCGTTGGAGGTATCGCCAAGGTTCTCGAAAGCAGCCTTGCCCATTCTTGTCATGATGTTCATGTTAAGAACAACGTAGATAGAGTCTGTGATCTCAACGCCCACCTTAGCAAGAGGAGAACCGATAGGACCCATGGAATAGGGGATAACATACATGGTTCTGCCCTTCATAACTCCGTCATAAAGGGGAGTGAGCTTTGCATACATCTCAGCGGGATCGCACCAGTTGTTGGTAGGACCTGCTTCTTCCTTGGTAGGTGTGCATATAAAAGTTCTGTCCTCAACACGGGCAACGTCGTTGGGGAGAGTTCTGTGGTAAAGACAGCCGGGGAGCTTGTCCTGATTGAGCCTGTACATCTTATCTCTGTTACCCTCGGGAAGAGCGCAAACCTCATCGGTCAGAGCGTCGAGCTGCTCCTTGCTTCCGTCGATCCAAACTACCTTATCGGGCTTGGTGAGGGCAATCATTTCGTCAACCCACTTGTTGACATTGGGATTGTTAGTAAGTGACATAGCATAAACTCCTTTTCATATCTATTTGATCGTGAAAATGCGAGAAAACCGCAGATACGGCTCTCGATTCTCTGTCAATTAACATTATATCTTATAAAAGCAATAATGTCAAGAGCAGTTTTGTGAAGAATTTAACGAAGTTTTGCAGTCGATTTGCTAACAACTTGCATAATTCGGGAAATTTGGACAAAATTTTCAAGAAATCCTGCAAATTTAGGATTTTCGGCTTTAAAATCCTGCATTTTAAACTTTAGAAAATTTTGTTAAATTTTAGTTAAGTCTGCTTTCACGGCTTTTCGTGGGACTTCACCTTTGTTTTTCTCCCTCGGCAAAGTGCATTTCGCGCCCCGGCGATAGTGTGTGCCGGCAGCTTTGTGTCCCGCGCTGTTAGGGAAATACTGATTAATGGGTGTTCCCCCGCCGAAGGCGGGGGAACACCCACATAGATACATCGAAACAATAAAAAACCGACCCGCACGAACATCATTCGCACAGGTCGGCAAAAAAATCGATCAAAATCAGTCGTTTACATAAGGGAGCAGAGCGATGTGTCTTGCTCTCTTAATAGCAACTGTCAGCTCTCTCTGATGGAAAGCGCAGGTGCCTGTAACACGTCTGGGAAGGATCTTAGCTCTGTCAGTCATGCACTTCTTGAGTCTGTTGATATCCTTATAATCAATTCTGTCGATTCTGTCATCGCAGAACAGGCAGACTTTTCTACGGGTTCTCTTAGCGCCGTTTCTGGGAGTTCTTTTTTCCTCCATTGTATTTTCCTCCTTACAAAATAATAGTTGTTCCGGTCATATCAGAAAGGAAGCTCGCCGTCGCTTACGACCTCTTCAAAATCTCCGAGATCGCCGAATGACATAGAAGCGGGAGCAGCCGATTCAGCCTGTGCTCTTGCAGGAGCAGCGGACTGCTGAGGCTGTCTGAAAACCTCGGGCGGCGGGGGCGGAGCATAATCGTTGTAACCGCTGTTATTCTGTGCGGGCTTGTCGCCTGCAAAGTTGATGTTATCCGCATAAACCTCGGTAACATAATGCTTTACATCGGAGTGACGTGTATCTTGATAAGTTCTTGTTCTGAGGCTGCCCTCGACAATTATCATACGTCCCTTGGCAAAATACTTGCTGACAAACTCAGCTGTATGACGCCATGCGACAACATTGATGAAATCTGCCTGCTTTTCTTGTCCCTGGGGTGTATAATCCCTGTCACAAGCAACAGTAAAAGAGCACACGCTTACACCGCTCTGAGTCTGCTTCAGCTCGGGGTCTGCGGTAAGTCTGCCCTGTAAAATCACCTTATTCAGCATAATCGATTACTCCTTTCCGAAAAATCACATTGTTGATTACTTAACTGTGATCAGAGAACGCAGAACGCCGTCAGTGATCTTGAACACACGGTCAAGCTCTGCGGGGAAACCGGGTTCGCAGGTGTAAGTGTAGAGAACATAGTAGCCCTCTGCCTCGTCGTTGATGGGGTATGCAAGCTTTCTCTTGCCCCACTCGTCAACAGATTCAACTGTGCCTGCAGCTGCGATCATGCCCTTGAACTTCTCGACGAGAGCCTTAACAGTGTCCTCACCGTTAGTCATGCTGAAAACAACCATTGTTTCATAAGTTGCGTTTACCTTAGCCATTTAAAATGCACCTCCTCTTGGATTACGCCCACACTCTTACGGTATGAGCGAGGATAACATTAGAATTATATCACTTTTTGTTGGGCTTGTCAAGTGTTTTTTCAAATATTTTGCGGATTTCCATGAGCAAACAGCCCATTAACAGAGTATGAAATAATTATTGTAGGGGACGCATACCGTCCCGCCATACGCAGCAGTGGGTAAAACGGGACGGGAAACCCGTCCCCTACAATTATTTTTCAGCATTCTCAACAGAAGCCCTGATAAAGTCCGCAAAAAGCTTCTGCGGCTTGTTGGGTCTGGACTTGAACTCGGGGTGGAACTGTACGCCCACGAACCAAGGGTGATCCTTCACCTCAACTATCTCCACCAGACGTTCATCGGGGGACATTCCCGCAATGGACAGCCCCGCTTCGGTCAGCTGCTTTCTGAACGCATTGTTGTACTCCCAGCGGTGACGGTGACGCTCATAGATAAGACCCTCGCCGTAAATTTTCCTGGACAGCGAACCCTCGGTCAGCTTGCAGGGATAAAGTCCCAGACGCATGGTTCCGCCCTTTTCGGTAACGGACTTCTGATCCTCCATAATGTCGATAACGGGATATTCGGTCGCACCGAACTCGGTAGAGTTTGCGCCCGTCATTCCGCAGACATTTCTTGCAAATTCCGCAACAGCCATCTGCATTCCAAGGCAGATACCGAACAGCGGAACCTTGTTCTCTCTTGCATATCTGATAGCTTCGATCATGCCCTCGATACCTCTGTCGCCAAAGCCGCCGGGAACGATGATACCATCGCACATATTCAGCATTTCATCGGCAGTTTCGGGGGTGATCTCCTCGGAATTTATCCACTTGATGTCCACAACAGTGTCATTTACGATACCGCCGTGACGGAGTGCCTCGGCAACCGACAGATAAGCATCGGGCAGAGCCACATATTTTCCCACAAGACCGATAGTTACACGCTTTGTGGCATTCTTCTGACGGTTTACCATATCTACCCATTCGGTGAGATCGGGCTTCTTGTTTTCCAGTCCCAGATGGTGGCAAACGCTGTCTGCAAGGCCTTCATTTTCCAGCCAAAGAGGAACCTCATACAGCGAAGGCGCAGTCAGGTTCTGAATAACGTCCTCGGGACGGATATTGCAGAAAAGTGCAATCTTTTTGCGCATATCCTCGGGAATTTCACGCTCGCTGCGGCATACTATAACATTGGGCTGAATGCCGAGAGAAAGCAGTTCCTTTGCGGAATGCTGTGTAGGCTTGGATTTCAGCTCCTCGGAGCCTGCGATATAAGGCACAAGAGTAACGTGGATATACATAGCGTTCTCCCTGCCGACTTCGGTAACTACCTGCCTGATGGCTTCAAGGAAGGGCGTAGACTCGATGTCGCCCACAGTTCCGCCTATTTCGGTGATAACAATGTCCGTCTGAGTTTCCTTGCCCACCTTGTAAACTCTTTCCTTTATCTCGTTGGTGATATGGGGAATGACCTGAACGGTGCCGCCCAGATAATCGCCACGTCTTTCCTTATTAAGTACCGTCCAGTAGATCTTACCTGTGGTGACGTTGGAATTTACGGACAGATTTTCGTCGATAAAACGCTCGTAGTGACCGAGGTCAAGGTCGGTTTCCGCACCGTCATCGGTAACGAACACCTCACCGTGCTGATAGGGTGACATAGTGCCCGGGTCAACATTGATATAGGGGTCAAACTTCTGAATGGTAACTCTGTAACCCCTTGCTTTCAGCAGTCTGCCGAGGGAAGCGGCTGTAATACCCTTTCCGAGTCCCGAAACAACGCCGCCCGTTACAAAAATATACTTTACCGGCATTTTATTTTCCTCCTTGATTGTGATAAAAACAGCATTTAAACCATTATATCACACTTTTCATGTTTATGCAAGGATTTTTTTATTAACAAATGGGTAATGGGTCAGACTATATCGAAGGTTTTATACCGTATCGGATTTTTCAAAGAACTTCGGAAAATATTTCGGAGCAATAATACCGATTTTTTGCGCCAACTATATAATATCACACCAATTTTTAAAAATCAACCGTCCAACCGTTCAATGTCCGTTATTTTACCCATTTAAACGTGATTTTTTATACACCCGCAGCTTTTCCCGCCTCCTAACGTCGGCGGTGTGAAAAATATTAAGGCGTGAACGCCTTAATATTTTTCACGAAGCACCGCACACCGTGTTGGTTTTCACAGCTTTTGTTGTTGTCGTTGGTTTGATGCTTTACTGTTTTGTTTGTGTGCGGTGCTTTTGGGGGATTTCGCTCTCTGCGGAGAGCGACAAGGGGCGCTGCCCCCTTGACCCCTGCCACCTTTGAAAAGGTGGACGAAACTTTTAAAATATATTTTCTTGACTTGAACACTAGAATGCGCTATAATAAAGGTAACTGCAAATTCCGATATTTTTCGATGATAGGAGCGTTAAAATGAATAGGATAAAGGTAACCATCTGCGGCAAGGAATATTCCCTGAAAACCGCCGAAAATGCAAGCTATGTGTTGAATCTGGCAGCAGAGCTGGAAAAGAAAATAAACGATATGGTCAACTCGGGCAACGGCGTTTCCGTACAGACCGCAGCCATACTCATCGCCCTGTCCGCTATGGACGACGCTAACAAGGCAAACCAAAGCGTTGACAATATCCGCACACAGATAAAGCAGTACGTTGACGAAGCCGCCAAGGCAATGCTGGAGCGTGACGAAGCCATCAAGGACAAGGAATCCCTTAAATCCAAGCTTTCCGGTCTGGAAAACGACCTGAAAATTCAGAAAATTGCCGGTGACGTTTCCCGAAAAGCCGATGAATATCTTAACAAGAAAAGCTGATGCGTGACATTGAAATATTAGCCCCCGCAGGCTCTCCCGAAAGCCTTGAAGCTGCCCTGCGATGCGGTGCGGACGCTGTTTACATCGGCTCGAAACGGTTCTCCGCAAGGGCATCTGCGAAAAATTTTGACGAGGAGGAGCTTTTTGCGGCGGCAAAGCTGTGTCATCTCCACAATGCAAAGCTGTATCAGGCGATAAACACGGTCATTTCCGACAGTCAGCTGCCCGAGCTTTTGGACGAACTGCGCCTTGCCGCACAAGCGGGAATTGACGGATTTATCGTGCAGGACCCGGGCGCAGCGGCGATAATGCGTGAAGCAGTCCCCGAGATACCTATTCACGGCTCAACGCAGATGACTATACACACCCCCGAGGGCGCACGGCTTGCAAAGGAACTGGGCTTTACACGAATTGTGGCAGCCCGTGAGCTGTCAAAACGGGAGATAGAACGGCTTTGCAAAGAGGACATTGAGGTGGAGGTTTTCGTCCACGGGGCACACTGTATGTCCGTGTCGGGGCAGTGCTATATGTCCGCACTTATCGGGTCAAGAAGTGCCAACCGAGGGGGCTGCGCACAGGCTTGCCGACTGCCCTTTTCCGCAAAGGGAAAGCCCGTCGGGAACGACCCCGAATGCGCCCTGTCCCTGAAGGATATGTGCCTTATCCCCTATCTGAACGAGCTTCGGGAAATGGGCGTTGCGTCCCTGAAAATCGAGGGGCGAATGAAGCGTGCGGAATATGTCGGTGCCGCCGTGACCGCCTGCAAAACCGCTTTGGACGGCGGTTCTCCCGACCTTGATACTCTCCGTGCGGTGTTCTCCCGTAGCGGATTTACCGACGGTTATTACAAAGAAAAGCTTTCGGCGGATATGTTCGGAACACGCCGAAAGGAGGACGTTACCGCTGCCGAAGCCGTTCTTCCGCAGCTTCGGGAACTGTACCGCAAGGAACGCAAATGCTCCTCGGTGTCCTTTTCGCTGAATGTCCAAAAGGACAAGCCCTGCCGTCTTACAGCGTCTGCGGACGGGTATTCTGCGGAAATTACGGGAAATATCCCCCAAACCGCCGAAAATCGTCCCATATCGGCTGATTTTGCGGAAAAACAGCTTTCAAAGCTGGGCGGTACTGTCTACAATTTCGGTAAGCTTGACTTTTCCGCAGACGACGGTCTTGCCGTTTCTGCAGCCGAGCTGAACGCCATGCGCCGAACCGCTATCGAACGGCTTGACAGTCTGCGTTCGGAAGGAAAAAAGTGCGAATTTCACAGCGTTCCCCTTGAATTTACGGGAATTTCACAGCGAAGAAGCCCGAAAAAGCTGCGTTTTATGGCATACAAGGCGAAGGAATTTCTAAAATTATCGGCGGAAACTCTAACCGCTGCCGAAATGCTTATCCTGCCCGTTCGGGAGATGGAAAAGCTGTCCCCCGACGAGATGGCAAAGCTGTCGGAAAGTACGGTTTTGTGTGCCGCTCCCCCAAGATTTATTTCCGATGAAAACAAGACCGCAGAAGCCCTGAAACGGCTGAAAGCTGCGGGGATAGACCACGTTCACTGCTCAAATCTTGCCCATATCAGAATGGCAAAATCGCTTGAAATGACCGTCCACGGCGGCGCAGAACTGAACATTTTCAACTCCGCCGCCGCTGCCGAACTTGCAAGGCTCGGCGCAGCGGACATTACCCTGTCCTTTGAACTGAAACTGACGCAGATAGAACGGCTGAGATCTCCCGTTCCTACGGGCATTTACGCATACGGCAGACTGCCCCTGATGCTTTGCAGAAGCTGTCCCGTAAAGGCATCTTCGGGCGGCTGCAAAAGGTGTACGGGACAGCTTACCGACCGCACGGGAAGAAGCTTTCCCGCTGTCTGCGACGGAATATCCACGGAAATTCTGAACAGCGACATTCTCTGCCTGTCAGACCGCTTGGGAGATGTGAAAAACGTGTCCTTCCTCACCCTGAGATTTACGGAGGAGAGCAGCACGGACATTTCCCGTATCACCGAAGCCTATCTCACGGGCGAAAAATACCATATCCCCGAAAAGCTCGGAAAGCCCACAAACGGGCTGTATTACAGGGGAATTTTATAAACACCGAAAGGAGCTGCTCAGATGAACAGCGGTTTCAAGAAAACTATCGCATTTATATTTTTCCTGCTGGCGGGGATAATCACAGGCTCGCTTATTGCCCATATCTGCTCGGGCGTGCCCTATCTGTCGTGGCTGGCGTTTGAAAAGACGGTGGGACTGTCCACCTCCTCGCCGCTGATACTCGACTTAGTTGTCTGCAAGCTGGCATTCGGCTTTACATTTACGGCAAATGTGGCGCAGATAATTTGCGTGATACTGTCATTTATCCTGTATAACAAGACCTGTAAAGGGCTGTGACCTTACGAAAAAAGTCGGTTTCTGTTAGTTTTCACAAAAAATCGCAAAAATATTTATCAATGATTTTTTCAGAAAACTCTTTACAAGATGTAAGATTTATTATATAATTTACAATATGTTGACCTATGCTTTTCGGGAGGTGACGAAGTGAACAAAGACTTTCCGAGGGTGATTACACTCCTCAGAAAAGAACGGAATATCAGCCAGAAAAAGGCTGCACAGGACTTGGGAGTTTCACAGGCTCTGCTGTCCCATTACGAAAAAGGAATTAGAGAATGCGGCCTTGATTTTATCGTTCGTGCCGCTGATTATTACGGAGTTTCCTGCGATTACCTTCTGGGACGTTCCCCCGAGCCTGCGGGAAAGACCATATCCTTTGACGACATTGAGGAACAGGACCCCATGGCAAAGGAGCATCAGGACGCAGGCGGAATGATGGCTTCATTTAACAAAAAGCTTATTGTTAATTCCATAAATGTGCTTTTTTCACTTGTCCGCAAAACCGAAAGCAGCTCCCTTATGAAGGAGGTTTCCGGCTTCCTTATGCTGGCGGTGTACAGAATGTTCCGCAAGGTGTATTCCTCAAATCCCAAGAATGACCAGAATTTCTTCACGGTAAATGAGGTCATGGCGGACAATGCAGCTTCGGCGGCAATGTCGCTTTGTGCGGCAAATGCGGAGGCGGCTGCAAAGGGCGTCAAGGTCGGCGGCGGAGATGTTGCCGCTGTCAGCGATGAAACGGTCATTACCTCCACCACGCTTTCGGAGAAATACCCCGCTTTGTCCTCGTCCATACTTAACATTATCAAGAACAGCGAGGCTAAAATTCGTGACCTTAACGGCGGCGGGGAATGATTTTTGAATAGTACGGCGAACGGCTTTGGCTGTTCGCTGTTTTTTTGTTCGGGAAATTCCCAATTTTTTAACGAAAAAATCCGTTGATTTGCTCCGAAAAACGTGCTATAATTATTTTATATGACATTTTCACAAAAAGGAGCTGCCTAATATGAAAACCCTCGAAGAAGTAAGAAAAGAATTTGAATCCGACCGCTATGCCACCGAAAACGGCGCAGTTGTGGAATCCTTCGGAGAAAAGACCGCCGTTTGTGCCTTGACGCTTACAAGCCGCCACCGCAACGCTATGGGAAATGTTATGGGTGCGGTCTATTTCACTCTGGCGGATTTTGCCTTTGCCGTTGCCACAAATAACGAGAAAATGTCCACCGTTTCCCTGACTTCGGAAATAAGCTTTTTCGGACAGCCCAAGGACGACCGCCTGACCGCAGAAGCAGTCTGCGTAAAGGACGGCAGAAGCACCTGCTATTACCGTGTTGACGTTAAGGACGGCACGGGAAGAATGTGTGCAGCCGTTTCTGTAACGGGTTATCATTTGGGTTAAGAAAAATCGCATTTCATACAGCGGGACGGGGAACCCGTCCCCTACATTTTGTGTGCCGCAGCAGAATATCACACACAGCGGAACATAAATGAAAGGAGGTGCTCTGCTTGTTCAAAAAAATAATCTCGGCTATACGTGCCTGGTTTTTCATAATCATAACATTGGCGGCTTTGGGACTTTGCGCAGTCCGTCTGATGAAGCTGCAGATAGTTATGGGCGAGGACTACCTTAATCAGTCCAAAACAAGCAGCTACGGCAATCAGCCTATCAGCGCCGCCCGAGGTGAGATAGTGGATTCCTCGGGAAATCTTATCGTCAAGAACAAGGTGGGCTTCAATATCGTGCTGGAAAAGGCGTTTTTCCCCACCACCAACGACGAGCAGAACCGCATTATCCACCGTGTAGCCTCCCTCCTTGCCCGTGACGGCGAGGACTGGATAGACAATCTCCCAATCAGCTCGGCGCAGCCCTTTGTTTTCCTGCCCGACCAGGAAACGGCAGTGGCAAAGGTGCAGAAAAACCTCAATCTCCAGAGCTATTCCACCGCCGAGGACTGCATTATGGAAATGCGTGACCGCTACGGCATCTCCACCGAATACACCGTAGAAGAAGCCCGTATTATTGCGGGTATCCGCTACGAAATGGCACAGAAAAACTTCTCCGTTTCCAACCGCTACACCCTCGCCGAGGACGTGCTGATGGACACGGTCATCAAGATAAAGGAGCTTACCTACGAGCTGCCCGGCGTCGACGTTATCGAGGACGCTGTCCGCACCTACGAGGTGGGCGACATTCTCCCCCATGCTATCGGCACCGTCGGGGCTATTGATGCGGAGGAATACGCCGTTTTGAAGGACAGGGGCTACGGTCTGAACGATGTGGTCGGAAAAAGCGGCATTGAAAAGGCTATGGAGGACTATCTCCGAGGAAAGGACGGCGTCCGTCAGCTGGAAATGGTTGACGGAAAGGTGGTTTCCGACACCGTTACCGAGGAGGCTATCCCCGGGAATACCGTTCAGCTTACGGTAGATTCGGATTTCCAAAGACAGCTTCAGGCAATTCTCGAAAGGCACATTGTCTATCTGCAAAATCAGACCGAACCCGATGCAAAGGGACTAACCGCCAACGCAGGCGCAATCGTCGTTCAGGACGTGAAAACGGGCGCAGTTCTGGGAATGGCGACCTATCCCACCTACGACATCAACGACTATCTGGACAATTACCAAGAGGTGGTCAGCAGGGAAAATTCGCCCCTGACAAACCGTGCGGTCAACGGGCTTTACCGTCCCGGCTCCACCTTTAAGACGGTGACAGCGACCGCTGCCCTGAACGAGGGCATAATTACCGAAAATTCAACTATTTTTTGCGGACATAAGTACACCTATTACCCCGACTGGCAGCCGCCCCCGGGCTGTCTGGGCTGGCACGGCAACATTAATGTTGTCACTGCCCTTGAAAAATCCTGCAACATTTTCTTCTATGACGCAGGACGGCAGATGGGCATTGACACTCTGGCAAGATACGCTTCAATGTTCGGTCTGGGCGAGCCTACGGGTCTGGAAATCGGCGGTGCTACGGGATATGTGGCATCTCCCGCCACCTTTGAACGCTTTGGCTGGGATTGGAACATAGGCAACGTTATACAGGCTGCGATCGGACAGTCGGAAACAAATATCACACCTATACAGATGTGCGGTCAGGCACTTACCATTGCCAATAAGGGTGTGCGGTACCGTCCCTATATCGTGGACAGTATACATACCTATAATATGGAAGAACTTGTCAAAAAGACGCAACCCGTAACGGCTGCAGTTGTCCCCGACAACACGGGTATCACCTTTGACACGGTGAAAAAGGGCATGATAGCGGCGTCCAAGACCGTCCGTGCCCATAACAGCAAGGTGCCCTTTGAGGTTTCCCTGTCAAATCTGCCCTTTGAGGTGGCTATCAAGACGGGTTCCCCCCAGAAAACTGCCACCATAAGCAGCTCGGCAGTTATCGGCTTTGCCCCCGCAGATGACCCGCAGATAGCCTTTGCCTGCTACGTTGAGGAGGGCGAGTACGCAAAATATATG
>JAEDOB010000302.1 GCA_016302225.1 Oscillospiraceae bacterium
TAATTACTTTTATAGTATATACTTTTTCCCGCACTGCCGCAAGAAGATTTTATATCCGTCATTCCAGTATCAAAGGCCCTCTCCACGCTTCCATTCCTCCTCCCAGACTTAATATCTTATAGCCTTTTTTGCTTAATTTACGTCCCAGAAGAAGACTCGTCGCCCCCCGCTCACAGCACAGAATAATATTACCATAGGCTTTCAATATCGGAGCATTTTCATCAAAACCCGCGTAAGGCATCAAAACCGATCCCGGTATATGCTTTTTCAAGAAAGCTGCCTCATCCCGGATATCAATGATAATCGCATCCCCTTCCCTCATATATTTTAAAACTTCGCCTGTCGATACCAGTTCCAAACTCAAACTATCCCCCCATTCTCCCATAGTTTAATATATGCAAAAGGCAGGATAGATTGATACAGGAAATGCCGCGGCAGCGTTTTCCTGCCTGCCGCGGCATTCTCATACTATTCCAGATTATCTTTCACAATTTCTGGAGGAATTTCTTTCAGAAGTACCATTCTGGGAAACCCCGTTTTTAGAATTGTTGCGTTCGCTGTTTCTGGAAGAATTGCGAGAAGAATTATTCTGCTCATTATTTCTTGTTGTTGAATAATTCTGCTCACTATTTCTTGTTGTTGAATCGTTTTCGTTGTTCTGATTGTAATTCTTTGCCATAATAGGACCTCCTTAATAAGATTACACTTGCTATTATGGCAGAATCGTACAAAAATATTCACCCATTCAATAATTGTATTTTCCTTTCAAAACAACATTTCGTATATAGGCCATCGTCCGATCTTCGCCATAACGACTGAGCATGACTAAAAGATGCTCAAGTAATTTTCGTGAATCCGGATGTATTGTCATATACTTCCGTGTTTTTTTATAATACTCCAAAGCCTGACTGTCTGTATAAGCATCCTTTGCATATACTTTTGAAGCTGCCACACGGTCAATAAACATCTCCACAACATATCTGACCGGCATCTTCATTCCCTGAAGTCCCTTTGACCGATCAGAAGTCAAGTCAATCCAGTACTCATAATGATGCTTGTTGCGTCCCTTATGGTGCAGCCATGCTCTCGAATAGCCTACGGCCTCTTTTTCTGCCGCATTCGGACTTCTGTTTCCCTGATAATACAGAACACCTGTCCTGAATTCCTCCGGAGTATATTTTGAAAGATCATGCATCAATCCCTGATAATACATACCAGCTTTGAAGCATCCCTGAAGAACTATCCATTTATGCTCGGTAATTGTTTTAAAATGTCTCCATCCGTTTTCAAATGACATCATACATCCCCTCCGTTCTTTGTAAAGAAAAAGAGTACTATCATATAAGATAATACTCTTTTAGGATACTCCACTTTATAAAAAATTACAACGCGGCATTTCTATACGGCAGTTTTTTCATCGCATTCATTTACTACATATCCCTGAACACGCCGGATAGCTCCAATATCTTCCAATGTCAATAACATCCGATACACTGTTGCCTGACCGATATTCGGATTTCGTCGATATATCTCGTAATATATTTCCTTGAAATCCCCGGATTTTTTCATGGCAATCACCTCGATGATCAGCAATCGCTGCCTGGTGATACGTTTCCCGCGTTTTTTTAATTCCAGAATCATTTTTTCTGCAGTCCACATATCCTTCATCTTCTTTCTGTAAAAGCGGTCAATGGCAGCCTTTACATCCTCCGCACTGACCACTGCAGGCTTTTCCAGACTTTTTATCTTTATAAATACTTCTGACTGCAAGGAAAATCACCAGTATCACTCCCCCGCCAACAAAGACTGTTCCCATTTTTTTGCCCCTTTCAAATTATCATGCTTTCGCCATTGATTTCATATCTACGTCTAATTTCCCACTCTGCTTATATGGTCTGAAAAGCAGATAAATAAAGCCGATGACAACAAGAATCGCTGCTGCTGTGCCAATTCCGAATCCTGCTCCTGTAACAAAGTTTCCAATCTGATAAACACATAATGAAACGGCATAGGCCAGCACACACTGATAGATAATAGCAAACCATGTCCATTTTGCATTGTTCATCTCACGCCGGATTGCCCCGATTGCTGCAAAACACGGTGCACAGAGGAGATTAAATACAAGGAAGGAATATGCAGCAATAGATGTCATGCTGCCGGCAAGTGTTCCCCAGATTTCAGCACCGTCCTCAGCTACTTCCGCAAAACCGAAAAGAACACCGAATGTTCCTACAACATTTTCTTTTGCAATGAGACCGGTGACTGTCGCCACAGCCATACGCCAGTCTCCCCATCCAAGCGGTTTAAATATCGGTGCAATCACACCTCCGACAGCTGCAAGAATGCTGCTGTCAAGCTATTCCGCCTCAAGCATTCCGAAGCTGCCCTCTGACCAGCCAAAATTCATAAGGAACCAGAGAACAATCGTTGATAAAAGAATAATTGTCCCCGCTTTTTTTATAAATGACCATCCGCGCTCCCACATACTGCGCAGAACATTTGTCA
>JAEDOB010000043.1 GCA_016302225.1 Oscillospiraceae bacterium
AAGCTGCTCTCTGGATATATAATACACCTTTCCGTCTGTTTTTTTCAACACAAATTTTCAACACAAAAAAGTCTATGGGATAGGAAGAGCGGTAAAAAGCATCTCCATCATATTTGTCTTTTGGACTAATTCAGTACGAAAAAGAGCTTTTGCAACATAAATAGGTGTAGCAAAACTCTCGATTAGTTCAAAGGTTACATACCGCTTTGTTAAGCATTGTCAATAAATCCAGGCAACAGTTTTTGCTTACTTTTATACTTGATTATACCAGTATTTTTGAAAGAAATATGCTTTGCGGTTGTACGGTATCCAAGTGATAAGCGTACATAATTTTGAATGATGTCCACTTTTGACTAAAGAGTAAAAATCTGGTTGATATTGCATAAAAACGGAGGTATAATTAAAAAAATAAAAAATTTTTTATAAATCTTGGAGGTAATTATGGAACAATTTACTTTTGCAGAAGTACCCAGAATCGTAAACGCAAGCGAACCGCATATGGCACTGCTGTTCTTGCTGGACACTTCCGGCTCCATGGAGGATGCTAGAGGTGATTACTATGGCAAACTAAAGCCCATTAATGAGCTTAACAGCGCTATCAACCGCTTTAAGGGCAGTGTTTGCGAGGATTCACAGACACGAGATATACTCGATGTTGCAATCATCAATTTCGATGATGATTACACCGTTTTGCAGGAGTTTACCCCTGTAGAAGAGATGAAGACAATAAATCTCACCAGCGGTGGCATGACCAATCTCGGCAATGCACTTAACAAGGCTGTCGATATGGTCGAAGAGCGTTCCCGTTTTTACAGAAGAATGGGCACCGAACCCTACAAGCCCTGGATTGTTATAATAAGCGATGGTGGCCCCACAGATGACATAACCGCAGTTACCGCCAGAGTGAACGAGCTTGTCAGTCAGGAAAAGCTTGCCGTATGGGCTCTCTCCGTTCCCGGCGCAAACAATGCAGTTCTCCACCAGATTTGCGGTCAGCGTGTACTTAATCTCGAAGGCTATGACTTCAAGGGCTTCCTTGACTGGGCAAACAAGAGCATGCGTGCTGTTTCACGCAGCGCTCCCGGCGAGAAGGCAAAGGGCCAGGAGCTTCCCAGCACTGTTACAATTGATTCTTTAATGTAAGGAGTATTTATATGATCTGTTCATACGGCGTTACCAGGCAGGGTACATACCACATAGAGAAGGGTTTGGTTTGTCAGGATGCCCATTATATTGAAAAAATAAGTGAGCACTTCGCCATTGCTGCCGTAGCGGATGGACTGGGGAGCGAGCTGTACAGCGATGTTGCATCAAAAATTGCAGCAGAAGAAGCTGTGCTGTTTTGCAAAAACACGCTCTCTGAAAACAGCACAGAAGAAGAAATATACACAACGCTAAAGGACGCCTTCAAAGCAGCGCTGAAAAAAATCAACGAAACTGCAGAGAAGGAAGAAAAACCGCAGGATCAGTATGATACAACGCTCGTTGTCGCCGTATATCTCAACGGAAATGTTTATTTCGGGAATGCCGGCGACAGCGGCATAGTTGTACTGAATAATGACGGTACATATGAAGCTGTGACGGAACAGCAACGCGACGAAGGTGGTCTTGTGTTCCCACTGTGTTTTGGCGAAAAATATTGGAAATTTGGTATGAAGCAAAATGTTGCCAGCGTGTTTATGGCTACTGACGGAATGTTTGAAACACTTTTCCCGTACCTTCTCAGAACGGAAGAAGTAAAGATTTATGTTGCTCTTGCACAGTATATGATGGACGAGCTCAGTATCGGCTTTGAAGAGCGCGGCGAAGAGGCCGTTCAGCAGGAAATGGAAGCATTTATTGACAGCATTCCCGGAAATCAGGTCAATGACGATAAGACCGTGCTGGTTATGCTTGACACCGAATACAAGGCAGACAGGCAGGAAGAGAGCTATTATGTCGTTCCTGACTGGACAGAGCTTAAGAGAAAGCATGATGAAGCGTTCCGTCGGGCAGCTTATCCTCATCTTTATAAGGATGAAGAGTAAATTGCAGGAGTGGTGCAATGAATAACGAAACAATAAAAGAAATTCAAAGCATACAGAATGCAATTTCGGAGCTTGTTCGCGAGAAGCGCAGTCTTGATAACAACAAGGCTGCCCATGCGCAGGAATGCGAAAACATGAAACGCAACGCCCAGAGTGCGTACAATGACGGATTGAAAAAGCTGAGTATTGAGGAAACGGTCGCGGATAATGAACTGAATAATGAACTTAATAAAACAGTTCTGCAGAGAAGAAAAATTGATGAGCAGCTAAATCAGGAACTGCGAAATCGTGCAACTAGTCTTCAAAAGCAATTTGAAGTTATCATTAACAACGATAGAAACACGATAGCGTGGATAGATAACGCATGTTCTGAAATGCCGGAGAATATTCTCCGTTCTTATGGTCGGAAGCCGAACGCTTTTCCCGCTGCCCCGCCGGATTTGAATGCACTGAACAACCTGTACCAAAGTTGCAACGATATTATCGGAGGACGCGGGAAACAGAAAAAATTTGTTACGAAGGCTGCAGAGGCGAAGTATTATCTTGAAGAAGAGATTATACGGGCCGAAACGGATTTCAGACAGCAGGTAAACGCCATTAGTAATACTCTGAATAAAAAGGGTAATGCGTCCAAGGCACAGTGCGACAGTCTGGATATACATGCAAAAAATAAAAGAGCGCAGAAGCATGCAGAAATAGAACAGAAGAAAACCGCGCTGGAGCAAGTTATGCTTCAAAGCTACAAAGCAGCAGACAAAGCAGCAGAGCAATATGCGCAGCAGGAGGCAGCGGTGGCTGCTCAGCTGCAGAACAAAATCAACAGCACCCTTTTGAACTCGCTGATTACCGGTTTTGCTGTGCGTGAAAGGAATAGACTAATCGGCACAGGATACCACGACACCGACTGGAAATATTTTGCTCCGGAAAGATGCAGGAGTGAGTTCCCATTGGGCTCGGTATCAATTAAACTTAATGACTGCGGAGCATCAGTCTCAAATTACCTGACAAAGTGTATGTCTGGTTTTTTCTCAAATTCATGCTTCAATATTCCTCTGATGCATAAAAATAATTCAAGCCTTAAAATGTTTGTTCACTATGACTCTGCAACGAAAAATAATGCAGCAGAATTAGCACAGCTGTTTATTTTAGAAAAGCTCAGAACAAACCCGATTGCATCCATAGAGGTTGTTTTTTCTGACCCGAAGGATCGCGGGCAAAATCTTGGACTGCTGACAGATACATTCGATGCCAACAGCCAGATTGGAATAAAGGTTGAAAACGATTACAAGAGTATAAAGGAAACGCTTTCCGACATCGTAAAGCAGATTGACAATACCGTTGTTGCTGTGAGAGAATATAAGAACTTTTACGAATACAGGTCTGCAGGCGAGCGGGAAATAAAGGAAACTGTACTTGTAATCTGCGATTTTGATAAAATTGCAGATCAGGAAATGACCAACATGCTCAGCATTATCTGGTCTCGCGCTGAGCTGTGCGGCATAAATGTTATCCTTACAGCGTCAAAAGACTATGCGACCCTGAATAAGGATTTTAAAGAGGACAGATTAAGTCTCGACTTCATTGCATCCGGCAACAGTTATATTGCTGATCTGCCGAGAAGAACCGTTGTAAGCCCTCAGGGTAATTATCCTTTTGTGCCGGTAAAAGCGCAGTCATGGCATGATTCTTTCTTGAAAATGTACAGAAAGGATTCTGCCGAAGGCCTGAAGCTGCGTAACGAATTCAGACTGTTTTTTAACTCAAAAGAACAAAAACCATACCTTGACTCTACAAAGGCCTTGAAGCTGCCCATAATGCTGAAGAACGAGCCCGGCGGAAAACTGACAGATTATACAATAGGCACAAACACTTCGACACATACTTTGATCACCGGTTCTATAGGCTCCGGTAAATCGAAGCTTTTGCACATGATAATTGCCTCGGTATTGCTGAATTACCATCCGGACGATGTCGAGCTCTGGCTTGTTGACTATGGCAAGGTCGAGTTTGAGGCGTATTTAAGAAACAGACCGCCGCATGTAAGATTTATCTCGCTTGAAAAAACAGAAGAATTTACATATGCGTTTCTGGAGCATCTGAAGGCTGTATTCACCCAGAGAGAAAAAATTTTTCTTGAAAACGGCTGCACAGAACTTGCGGAATACAGGGCAAAATTTGGTAAGCTCAGTATGCCGCGAATACTGCTGATAATCGACGAAATGCATGTATTGACGCAGCATATTTCAGCATCAAAGCACTTTGTGGATCTTCTGGAAAATGCAATGACCGAGTATAGAAAATTTGGCCTATCCTGCATTTTCAGCAATCAGACAGAAGAAGCGCTAAACGGATTGACCCAAACCGGCAGAGACATGATACGAAACAGAATAGCAATGTCTGGCACACTGACGAACATGGTTGGCACGCTTGCTGTGCAGTCTGATAATCTGGCAAATAAGCTCTCTAAGATGGAACGTACCGGCGTTGGCGAAATGTGGCTGAAAGAGTGGATAAGCAACTCCGACTTCATTATCAGTAATTTCAAGGCGATATATATTGATACGCCAGAGCGCGATATTGTACTTAAGGATGTCATTGCGCGTGGTATTGAGCCGAAATGTGATACCGATATATATATTATTAATGGCGACGAAAGACTTCCTCTGCCAAAAGCTGACATTCTCAGAAGATGTATAAATTCCACAAATGTGAACCGCCTGCATGTAATGAAGGTTGCCATCGGGGTTCCTACTACGATTGATCCTTACTTTGAATTTGAAATAAAGAAGAAGGTCGGAAATAATATTCTTGTGGTCGGCAGAGATACTGAAATGGCGATGGACATGATATTCACGTGTATGTGGTGCGCGCAGAAAAATGGAATGCGTATCCTCGTACTGGCTGACCATGACAGTGAGGATTACATGGAATTTGAGGATAAGCTCAGTTCTGTAAGCTCTCTAGAAGGCATCGAAATATGCACTGATTATAATGACATTTGCAGAGAAATAAACAATCTGCAGACGGCAATCGACAAGAGCACCGCACCCGGGAAAAATACATTTGTGGTATGGCTCGGTTATCCGGATATGTACAAGATGTTTCGCATATCAAAAAGTAAGCCGGAAGCATCGGATGATCATTCCTACAAGGAAGAGACTGGTGAGGTTGACAAAAGCATCCTGGTGAACGATCCTACGTTGATTGAGCAGGCAAAAATGCTGGGCATGACGGTCGATCAGCTGCTGTCAAACTTCGCCATCGACCAGACTCCGAAAAGAGAAGAAAAGAAGGAGTCAGTAGGCTGCTATAATGCAATTGCTGATTGCACCACGATCTTTTCTCGCGGTGGCCAATATGGCATCTTCAGCATCCTGCCAGTCGACCAATATGCAAGAATTCGTAATTCGGCTATAGAAATGCAGAATTTTGAACACAAGCTGCTTATGGCAATGAACCCGATGGAAGCTGTAAACTTCGAGACTACGGCGAGCGCGGCTAAGCTGGAGGCTCATGTCACTGCACTATACCTCAATGACACAGCAAAACAATCTTTCAGACCATATTTTTTTAATTGAAACATAAAGGGAGAATAGTAATGTATGATGAAATGATGAAGCTTGATGAGCTTAGTCTGCAAACCTTCAAGCAGGCACTCGAGGACTATAAAACGAACGTTACCGCGGCATGCGGACAGATGAAAACCAAGATCGCGCATTGCAGCCTTTCCATGAAAGACCCAGAGTCTGTTAATTACCTTTCAAAGGCAAACGAAGTAATGGATGATGTAATTAGCACAGTTGCTGCTGCGGAAGAGACAATAAAGACAATTAAATTAGTACTCGGCATAATGGCACTTATGAATGGCAACGGCCAAGCTCAAAAAACAATTTAAGGAGGTACTGACATGGCAGATAATATGGTTATAAATACAAATACGGAAGCTCTTGATTCGCTTTCAGAAGCGCTTCCTGTATTCAGCCTGTATATCGAAAATGCAAACGCGGCTCTAGCGCAGGCTGCAGCAACGCTTGCCCTGTCCACTGACAGTACGACTATGAAGAATATCTCCTTAATGGTTGCAAATGTAAATGACATTGTAAAGGGTTCTGAGAATGATCTTACAGCACTGAAACAAAGAGTTGATGATTACTCAACAGCTTTGAAGAATATTAAGGCAATCATGGGAGGCAATGCCGGCAACGGCACCAATCCCTAGATGGCAGGTGCCGGAGCCAGCGTACCCGCCGCGGGCTCAGCAGCCAGTTCTGGAAATGTAACGGCGCCAAATGACAGGGACGGTCACCATTATCTCACTCCGGAGCTGTCTACTCTTATGTTTAAGGATAAGCTTAAGGACATTGATGTCATGCTTGGCAATTACCGTGATGCACTGATGAATCGCGGTGTACCTGACGGTGATTGGCTTGCAGATTTCATATTAAAGACTAAATTCGCCATGACGCGGCAGGCAGCCTATGAGGTTGATGTCGCAAGCGGCCATGCCGCGGACAGCGAGTTTAGCGCGAACGAATATGCTTATCCAGATATCACTGCTCTAAGTAATGGCACATTCTATGATAATCTCGCTGAAAGCTTCAAAGAGCACTGCCTGCGAGATACCAATCCAAATTGGGGATCGAGAGAGTATGGCTGGAAGAATAACTGCCAGCGCTGCGTTGTCGCGTATGAGGCAATGCGCCGCGGTATGGTGGTTGAAACCTATCCGTCGACCTTTGGCGATAGCCATCTGAGCCATTGGCCATGGGATGCCTGGGTAAATCCAGATGTAAAGCTTGGCGGCAGTAACCCGAGCAGCTCAATTTCCGCTAATTTGTCATCGTGGGGAGACGGCGCACGCGCGCAGGTGGCCTTTTTATATAATGGTAATCCTCCTAAAGATGGACATACAGTTGTTGCCGAAATGGAAAATGGTCAGCTGGTATTCAAAGACCCTCAGACAGGTGAATCAATGGGACCGCTTGAGATGTTCGATGATGTGGATTTGTCCACGGTTAAATTCTGGAGAATAGATAATCTTGAAATGACTGACTATAAAAAAGTATGCTTTAAGGAGGATGACAGATGGTATCATACATCGCAGGATGTGCTGCAGCGTTTGAATACTTTGAGACAGAGGTAAAGATCACTGGTATCGCGGCTGCGATGGATACGACGGATAAATGGTATTTCCGTGCAGGGAAGCCTGATGAAATTGTCTATGGTGCCGCCTATGTTTCTTTTGATAAGAATACGGGCGAAGTATGCCCCGAAACTCCGGTAGACCCCGAAACCCGTAAAATCATGCGTCAGGCTACACTTCTTGAGATTCCAAAGGAATACCTCGGCAAATGATTTCAGAGAATGACAGAAAGCGTATAGTTCAGGCGCTTATTGATGAAGAACGGAAAATAAATATAGGCATGTTTTTCAGTGAAGATGAACTGCATGACTTCCTGAATTTTCTGCGCATAAGCTCGCCGATTCTTTTTCATCTTGGAGAAATGAAATACTCCATCAATCGGCTGACCCGCAACACATCAATATATCCCCAATATCTCATGACTTCGGAGGAGCACAAGCAGGTCAGTAATGCAGTGCTGCAGAGAATAAATGTTATTAAACGTGAATTTGATCTGGTTTCTGATCTATCAGAAAAAGAACGGTATATTCACGACTTCCTTTGTTCTAATATCGTATATGCAGAGGAGGGCAATGAAAGCCATACGATCCTCGGCCCGCTTCTTAATGGACGCGGCGTGTGTGAGGGTATTGCGAAGACCGCACAGCTTTTGCTGAAGCTGTGCGGAATTCCAGCCTGCATAATTGAAGGCTCCGCATCAAGCGAAAAAAAATCAAATGTACCACATGCATGGAACGCCGTGCGCATAAAAGACAAGTGGTGTCAGTGCGATTTCACCTTTGATATCGCCATGAGCAGAATTGGCTTTACGAGGTACGATTACTATAATATAAGTACTTATCAAATATCCTCCGACCATGTTGTCGAGTATGACCCATGGCAGGTTTCCGGCTTGTGTACCTCCGATGAGAACAGCTACTATAGCACGAACAGACTTGTCGTCTATAGCGTTAATGATCTGGATGAGTTTATTAAACAGAAAATATACATGCGTCAGAGGAACATCCAGTTTAGAATGAAATGTTCCTTGCCGGATGTAATTTGTGCCAGTACGGTGGAAGAACATGTTCACCGTGTATTATCAGGTGCAAAGGGACTAAGGTCCTATACATATAACTACAACAGCAAACAACAGGTATATTGTGCTTTTGTTGAGTACAACAATTAACTAACTAAGGGAATAGAGAATCATGATTTATTTTGGAACGAAATCAAATTATAACCTCGGTACTGAAATAAAAGCTGGCGGAGAAGGCACTATATATACGGTCGAAGGAAATAGTGCCCTTGTGGCCAAAATCTATCATGCGAATGTGCTGTCTACTGAGCTGCATGATAAGCTGTACCACATGATGATTAATCCGCCGGATGCATCCGTCCTGTCGCAGATTGCTTGGCCAATAGATATTATTTACGATCATTACAAGAATTTTGCCGGCTTTGTCATGAGCAAGCTCAATGTAGACATGGATCTTAAAGCCGCGTACAAATATTCCCCTGATAAACCTGATAAACTTTCCGGGTATCAGCGTCTTATCATCGCTGTAAACATCTGTGTTGTTATTGATGCAGTGCATAAGGCCGGATATGTGTTCGGCGACTTTAATCCGCTTAACATAGGTATTAACAGCAAAACCGGCAAAGTAGCATTTTTTGATGCCGATACCTATCATTTTTATGATAAATCAAGCGGCAGAACCTTCAGATGCTGTGTCGGCACGGATGGTTATATTGCTCCTGAACTTCTGGCAAAGGGAAACGGTTTGGAATATAAGGATATTCCGCTTCCATCATTTACTGAGGAGACCGATAATTTCGCGCTGGCAATCCATATTTTCCGCCTCCTGATGAATGGCTATACGCCGTTCAACGGAATAAAAGAAGCGGAAAACGCATCCACGGCCTCCCCCGGCGTTGGAAATAAACCTATTGAGCTGGATTACTATTGCTACAAGCCGGGCTATAAGCCGCAGAGTGCCTATGTTCCTGACTTCAACAGCTTCCCGCCGTATATGCGCGGCATGTTCAACAAAGCATTTATTGACGGCAGAGTGAATCCTCGAAACCGCCCGACTGCGGCAGAATGGTATAAAGCACTTTGCGCTTTCAGTAAAGAACTTGTTCAGTGTGGAGATAACCCAAATCACTATTTCCATAAAGCGAGTAAATTCTGCCCATATTGTGAAGCAGATGAGAGATATAGCCGCAATATTCACGGCATAGGAACAAGCAGCCAGATGAGCTTTAACACGCCGGTGAATATTCCGGTTAGAAAAGCTGCCACCAGCACAACATCTGCTCCGGTCGTTTCTTCTACCTCGGTGCGCGGCACAAATACGTCACCCTATGTTGGCGGAAAACCTTTCAATCCAACTACACAAACAAAGAAACGCAAGAAATCCGGATGCTTGCCCATTATTATTGGAATTATCTCGGTAATAATTGCGGTGTCAGCTATTTCTTCACTGTTTGACTCAGACGATGATGACGAATACGAAGTCGTTGAGACCGAAAATCCGTATGTTGTAGACTGTGACCTGCTAAGTCTTGAGCCGGTAAAAGCGGATGCTATGATTAAGGCAAACTTCTATGATACGGGCAAAACAAATACTGAGGAGCCCTACAGGGGAGAATTATACTGCATATATCCGATGTCCACTATAACTTATAATCTCAATGGCGCCTATGACCGTTTTACTGCACTTTGGACATTGACGAACATGACCAAAGATTCAAAGGGCAAAGCATACGTTGAGATTTATACAGACGGACAGCTTATATATACTTCGCCTGAGGTCTCGGCCGGAGTACTGCCGGTACCGATAGACTTGAATATCAACTCCTGCAATCTGCTGACGATATTTTTCAAGGGATACGCGGGCGATGCAATTTTGACAAATGCTCGTCTTTCAAATTACGGCGATAAGCTGAAGCCGACTGAATATTATTATCCTGGTACGCTGCCTGAATGGCTCACAAATTTTAGCCCGCTGAGACGCGATGATAACGCAGATGTAATACAGGAATGTTCCACCATAAGAGCAATTACCGGAGAACCTATTTCTCATTTGATTGGCTCCACTACCTCAGTTTCAGAACAGACTATTGAGTATTACATTAAAGGCGAGTACAAACGACTCACCGGTACCTGGGCTGTTGATGATTATTTTAGCTCTAGGATTGATCACTATTATTCATTCTCGGTCTATGCCGATGGTGAACTTGTGTATACTTCACCCTCAATAACAGGCGGTGATTTGCCGGTTCAATTTGATATTGATATAAAGAACTGTGATAAGCTGGAGCTGGTATTTGACCGCGGCGCAAGTGATTATGGTTCACCTGTGGTTGTTGCAGGAAATCTCCGTTTGTATCCGTAATCAATTGGTATTATAAAAAATGGAGGCGATTATTGTGAATTTTTTTGAAAAAAAGAGAATGGAACGCAGATTAAAGGAAGCAGGTGGGCCATACGGTCTTGTTGCGCAGAATATGGCTGCGATTTACTATGCAATTTCTTTTACACCCTACGGGAAGCAGTTGAACGAGAGACGGCATCTGGCCGCGACGGCACTGATTGATGCAGTGGGATACTATAATGAAGGTAAGATAACTCCGAAGGATATAGCAGCAGATATAGCTGCTGCCAGCAATGGCGAAATATGCCTCATTGGAACGACAAAGAAGAATGGAGTAGTGCCGGCAGAAGAAAATGCAATGCTCATTGCTGTCACGATGCAGATTGCCGCCCGTATGCAGAAAATAAGCGAGAACAAGTTCTCGCTCTTCTATGATCATTATGATCATATTATCGACCCGATAATTATGAATAAGCCGCTGATTGCAGACATGATAAAGCAGACTCTTGCGGAAGGCCGAAAGAGCAAAGCCTATGCTGACTGTATAAAGCTTGTCAACGAGACCTGCGCCATTCCGGAGTTCCAGAGAATTATAAACGCATTTTGACTATTGCGCAGGGGTGTTTGCCAGATTGAAGAATGAAATGTTCTTCGTTAGCTTGCCGCAGGATGAGTTTGTAGGAAGAATTGTGGACTTTTATGATGAAGGCAAAACCGCTGCGCATAAATTATTATGAACGCTATCAGAAGATAATCGAGGAGTACAACGCCGACAACGAAAAGTACAAGATAGCTATTATCTTTGAGCTGCTTATGAATCTTGCCGGCAGCATGAACGCCGAACAGCGGCGCTATGCAAGCGAAGGCTTCAACAGCGACGAGGAGCTGACGGTTTATGAGATGCTGTTTAAGGATTCTCTGACGAAGGAAGAGATAAAGCAGGTCAAGGCACTTGCCCAGACCATGCTGATCAAAATCAAGGCGAAGATTCACGAGCTCGACCACTGGACGGATAAGGAGGAGACCTGCGGCATTATTGACACGATGATTCGCGATATGCTGTATACAGACCTCCCGCTGAGCTATGATGACGCCGCCCTCACGCAGTACCGCCGCACATTGTATGAGTATTTCTAC
>JAEDOB010000303.1 GCA_016302225.1 Oscillospiraceae bacterium
AGGATAAATCTGTCCCCGGTGACCATTAGCAAGAGGAGTGATGTGAAGATGCTGGAGGGGTTGAGGGTGTGAGTTGGATTGCTGACGGATTAGTCACGCTTGTACATATAAGATCTCAAAGAGTAAATATATGGAAAATTGCTTTGTAAGTCAACTCAACCGCATCGAGAAATTTCACTCTGGAAAGAAAAATGATATTACGGCTTATCGACAGATATTTATGAATTCTCGCTCAACCGCTGTAAATACTTGTAATCATATCTGAAAGCTAGGATATATACTATTTTACCCGACAGGACATCATAAAATATCCCCCTATCCCCCCTGCTAAATTCACAACACATTATACACCTTGATGGTGCACATTAAAAGCTGTATTAAAATGTTAGTAAAAAAATTAGGTGGTATATAGGGGGATATCCCCCTTATACCACTTTATGTTGCTTGTAATTATTTCTTTTCTTTCATTTGTATAATCCGCCTTTCCGCGAAAGGCACCAATAGGGTTATGAAAAAGGTGCTTTCGCTATAATAAAAATTGTGATATAATGTAGTTGAGTGATACGGTCAACTACAGAAACCGTGGAGGGGAGTGGCGGGGCTGTATAGCGGCGACCTCGCATTTGTATATGGTTCGGCTCTCCGTTAAGGCATCAATGAATGGCGCAAACCAGTAGCCCGTAAACTTATCTCTTTCAAATCGACTCGATTTTGCCGGAGAACCAGTCAATGCCGTATCTCTCAATTTTGGTTGAGGAGGAATGAATATGCCGTTTAAGATCTTCCGAAAAAACTGCTGCGGACTGGATGTTCACAAGACATGGATCTATGCCTGCGTCGGAATAACCGATCCCAACAATCGTACAGAATACAAGCAGGCTCGCTTTTCTTCTTTTTCCAATGGTTTAAGGGAACTGGCTGAATGGCTTGCTAAATACTCTTGTACAGAAGTCTGTATGGAATCATCGGGTAAATACTGGATCCCTGTTTTCAACATTCTTGAGAAAACCTGCTGGGTAACTCTTGCTCACCCCAAATACACTAAACCGCAGAAAGGTAACAAAACTGACCGCAAAGATGCGAAATGGATCTGTGACCTGTTCATGTGCGATATGATCAAACCAAGCTTTATTCCACCACCTGACATACGGCAGCTTCGTGACCTTCTGCGATTCCGTATGAAACTGACGTGTCAGATCACCGGTATGAAAAATCGTGCCCTCAATTGTCTTACCGTTTCCAATCTTAAGCTTGACGATGTGTTTTCCGACGTGTTTGGTAAATCCTCACGTTCCATCATCAAGCATATTCTTGGGCATCCCGGTGAGACCTTTGATGTTACACCTTTTGTTGATAAACGCTGTAAGCATCCGATTGATGAAATACAAGCAGCAATTGATGGTGCAATCTGTCCTGAACAAGCGACCAAGCTTAAAATCTGTCTTGACTTTATTGATGAACAGGAAAAACGTATTTCTGAACTTGATTCAGAAATATTTCGTGTGGCCGAACCATACTCCACTGCACTTGATTTCATCAGAACCGTTCCGGGTTTATCAAAAGAACCTTTAACGGCAATTCGCATACTTTCTGAAATCGGTGCAGATATGTCTGTATTTCCGACATCGAAGCATCTTGTTTCGTGGGCAGGCTGTTGTCCTCGTAATGACAGCAGCGCACAGAAAGTCAAATCTACAAGAATATCCCGTGCAGGTTCTTTTCTGAAGCCGATTCTCGTGCAAATTGCAAATGCACTCATCAAATCTAAGGATCACCTTGAATTTCAAGAACGCTATCGCAGAATCAAGGCTCGCCGTGGGCATAAGAAAGCAATTATTGCTGTATGTCGTATGCTCCTGACCGCTATCTGGAACGTACTTTCAAAGTTTGAGCCATACTCTGCTAAAGGCTACCTTGCTGATAAACTGACTGAGCATTCTGTAATAATTTCCAAATCAGAGGGATTAGCTCTATTAAGGAAGAGAGGTTATATCTTCCGTGATGAGATTGCCGATGCCGGCAGTTAAGCTCTCCAACCTTTATATATTTTTTAGCTGCCCTACGGACGGCTTGCTTTTGCGCGCCCTTTTGATGCTTTAACGCCTCTTTTGGCTTTTTCAAACTTATTGTACCTCCTTTGTTATTGGTCAAGCAGTTTCCCCAATTCTTGACAAAATATGCGAAATGCGGTATACTTACGATGTGTATACACACTATTGGCTACCGCAGCGTGCGTATTCGGTCGTGGTGTGCGTTGGGTGTCTTTGACCTTGAGGTAAGGATAACACATTGAAACGGGTGTTGTATACTGTTTTTTTTGCTGATTGCTGCATATTATGGTGTTTTTGCTGCTAAATTTGCTGTAAATTTTGCTGCAAAATAAAAAATTGTACGGATGTGATAAAATTATGAAATTAATATTATGCTTTGGCGTAGTGTGCCAACTTATGACTATTTTAAGAAATACCGATAAGAAA
>JAEDOB010000044.1 GCA_016302225.1 Oscillospiraceae bacterium
TGTTTAGTGATTAGTGTTGAGTGCCACGGAAATCAATTTTTACATACTCCCAAACAAATATACTTTTGTAGGGGCGACCAGTGGTCGCCCGCAGTTGCCGCAGAAAGCCACAAAATGCAGCACGACTGCGGGACGGGAAACCCGTCCCCTACAAAACCTGATAGGATATTTTTATGTACCTCTATAATCATATGACATCAAAATATGGAAAATTTTCGTTTGACATATTGCACATCTTGTGTTATACTATCCTCATAAAAAATATAAGGTGGAGATAATATGAAAGACCTGTTATGCTTCGGTGATTCCAATACATATGGCTACGACCCCGAAAGCAGGCTGCGCCACGGCTTTGACGAACGCTGGACGGGTATCCTCAGCCGTGAACTGCTGCCATACGGCATTCGTGTTGACGAGGAGGGACTGTGCGGACGGACTACCGATTTTGAGGACAGCTGCCGTCCCGGAAGAAGGGGCACCGACGCTTTGCCCGCACTGCTGGAAAGCTATTCTCCCGAAGCGGTCATTATTATGCTGGGGACAAACGACTGCAAAAGCTGTTTCGGAAACACTCCCTCGACTGTTACCGACGGGCTGAAAAAGCTTATCGGTCAGGTGCGGGATTACAGCGATAATACAAAGATACTGCTAATATCTCCCATTTATCTGGCAAGCGGTGTGGGGGAAAAGGGCTTTGACGAGGAGTTTGACGAGGATTCCGTTAAGCTGTCAAGGGAGCTGCCTTCGGCGTATTCCGAGCTGGCGGAGAGTACGGGCTGTCAATTTATGGCGGCGTCCGACTATGCGTCACCGTCCGCTGCCGACCGTGAGCATTTGGACAGAAGCGGTCACAGGGCGTTGGCTGCGGCAATATTCGATAAGTTAAAAAAGGAAGATTTTATATGAAAAAACTGATAATTCCCATAATCGTGGCGGCTTTGCTGCTGACAGGCTGCGCAAAGGCCGACGGCGGAGATGCCGTTTACACCTTCACCGATTCGCAGGACAGGACGGTTGAGGTCAAAAGCTTTGAAAAGACCGCTGTTCTGTCTGGCAGTCTGGCGGAGGTCTGGCAGCTGGCGGGAGGTGAGCTTTTCGGTATCACCAACGACGCCTATGACGGGCACACTCTCGATATTCCCGAAGATGTCAAAAATTACGGTGATGTGAAAAATCCCTCCGTTGAGGGGCTTATTGCGGACGGCGTTGATTTTGTTATTCTGTCGGGCGGTATTGCCAATCATGTGAAGCTGGGGGAAACGCTGGATTCGTCGGGGATAACGGCGGCGTATTTTGATGTGGAGAATTTCGATGATTATCTGGCTGCGCTGAAAATCTGCACGGATATTACGGGAAGAAGCGACCTTTACGCCGAAAACGGTGAGGCTGTCCGTGAAAGGGTGGAGCAGTCCGTTGAACGTGCAAAGGACAAGGAGCACCCGAAAATACTGCTTTTGCGGTCATATTCCACGGGCATTAAGGCAAAGGGCAGCGACAATATGACGGGGCAGATGCTTGCAGACCTCGGCTGTGAAAATATTGCCGACAGCGAAAGCTCTCTGCTGGAGGAGCTGAGCCTTGAAGCTATCGTCCGTGCGGACCCCGATTTTGTGTTTATCACCACCATGGGCGGGGATACTGAGGCTGCCGTTGCGCAGTATGAGGAAACGCTCGGTTCAAATCCCGCATGGCAGGAGCTGACTGCGGTGAAGGACGGACGTGTCCATGTTCTGCCGAAGGATATGTTCCATTACAAGCCCAATAACCGCTGGGGCGAGGCTTACGAATATCTTGAGGAGATACTTTATGGCGGAAAATAGGACGGTCGGAAGGGTTTTCGGCTGTATCGGCATACTGATAATTGCGGCGGCTTTCGGCATATGCTCGGGGACGCAGTGGATCTCCCCCGTAAAGCTTGCCGCCGATATTTCCGCTGACGGTCTGTCCCCCGATGAACGGATAGTTTTGTACATACGGCTGCCCCGAGTGCTGGCGGCTGCCCTTGCGGGGGCTGCGCTGGCAGTTTCGGGAGCGGTCATTCAGTCTGTTCTGGGAAATCCGCTGGCGGCACCTAACATAATCGGCGTAAATGCGGGGGCGGGGCTGTTTACGGTGCTTTGTATGGCGTTGTTCCCAACGGCGGTGAAAATGCTGCCTGCTGCGGCGTTTTTGGGTGCGCTGTTTGCGGTGATGACGGTTTACGGCATTGCCAAGAAAACGGGTGCGTCCCGAATGACAATTGTGCTGACGGGTATTGGTGTTTCAAGCCTGCTGAATGCTTTCATTGACACGGTGACTACCGTTTTCCCCGATTCGCTGTCGGGAATTTCCTCCTTTAAGGCGGGCAGCTTTGCGGGGGTGACGGTGGGAAAGCTGTTCCCTGCGTGGATATTTATAGTAGTGGGCATAGGGGCTGCGCTGATGCTCAGTCACGACCTTGATGTGCTTGCTCTGGGCGAAAACACGGCGGCAAGTCTGGGAATGAACGTGGGGGCGGTTCGGTTCGGCTGCCTTGCTGCGGCGGCTGTTCTGGCGGGGGCTGCGGTGAGCTTTTCGGGACTTATCGGCTTTGTGGGGCTGGTGGTGCCGCATATTTCCCGTAAAATTGCGGGCAGCTCGGAAAACACGGCGGTGCTGCCTGTCTGCACGGTGCTGGGGGCGGCATTCCTTATTATCTGCGACACGCTGGCAAGGACGCTGTTTTCGCCCTATGAGCTGCCGCCGGGGCTGGTGGTTTCCTACATAGGCGTTCCGTTTTTCCTCTGGCTTCTCATTCGCAAAAAGGGGGCTTCTCATAATGCTTGAGATGAAAAATGTCAGCGGCGGCTACGGAAAACGCATGGTGGTTTCGGAGATAAATGCCCTGTTCCCAAAGGGTGAGATAACCTCGGTCATCGGGGCAAACGGCTGCGGAAAAAGCACCCTGCTTATGCTGGCGGCGGGGCTTATTTCCTGCGAAACGGGAACGGTTATTGCGGACGGCGAGGACATCTCCAAGCTTTCCCGAAATGGGTTGGCGAGGAGGATTTCCTATCTGCCGCAGATGAAAAATCCGGGGAGCATTTCCGTGCGTTCGCTGGTTTCTCACGGGAGATTTCCCTATCTGGGTTATCCGAGAAGATATACGGAAATTGACAGGCAGAAGATAGACGAGGCTATGGCTCTGGCAGGCGTTTCGGAGCTTTCGGACAGGAATTTCGGCGAGCTTTCGGGCGGTCAGCAGCAGCGGGTGCGGATTGCTATGACCCTTGCTCAGGACACGGGAATTATCCTGCTGGACGAGCCCCTGACCTATCTTGATATTCGTCACAAGCTGGAAACGGCGGAGCTTATCTCAAAGCTTCGGGAAATGGGCAAGACCATTGTTGCCGTAATGCACGATCTGGACATTGCCTTTGCTTTCTCGGACAAAATTGCGGTAATGGACGGCGGACGGCTTACGGCGTTCGGTGTCCCCGATGAGATCGCCGAAAGCGGGGCTGTTGAAGCTGCACTCGGAGTTCGGGCTTTGTACAGCGGGGAGTTTGGAAGATACTTTTTTGTAAAGTGAAGAGTGGAGAGTGTTAATTATAGTAAACGACAAAAATATTTTTACTTTGAGTGTAATTTGAGTTATACTAATTTCCTATCATAAAGTTGACAAAAAATCCGTGCAAAAGCTTGCGTATATGGGTTTTGTGCGGATTTTTTGTCTATACTTTGATTAGAAATATATATGACGTTTACTATAAGAGAATGCCGATAATCGACATACTGTTGCCTAAGTGACCTACCTAGTCGGGCGTTCCCCCATTTTCGGCGGGGGAACGCCTATTATACTAATCTTCTATCAACATATAGACAATTTTGCAAGTGTATCCCTATGATGAGTATTGGAAGTTGGCTGTTTTCCAGTCTGCTCTTTATTCACTTCATTTCTTTGTGACTTCTGTTTCTTTTGTGGCTCTCCCGCAGAGGGGGAACCTATATGGGCGGGGGACACAACAAACCCTAACGCAAAGCAGGGAGTTTCCCCCGCCCCTAACGGTTCCCCCTCTGCACTCCCCTTCCCTTTCACCCCACCCTCTTTACCCTGCTTTACATTTTGATTAAACAGAAATAATTGAATTACTATGGGTAAATAGTTAAAAAAACTGTCAAAGAGGCTGTTTGTTGGCAAATAGAAAAATGATATAGATTATTTTGGTCGTTTGTCTATATATTGATGAAAGATTAGTATTAATTTGTATTTCCTTAAAAATTCCGCTTTTCGCTCTTCAATCTTCACATTTGTATAGTTTGCCATATTATTTCCACGAAATCCGACTAAAAACAACCAATATCACGAAATCTTACTAAACCTATTGACACGGTAGGAAATTAATGCTATACTAATACCAATCTATTAAGTAGGTAATGGGGATGGAGCAAAATGAAGGATTATTTTGAGAAGCTGGTGAGAGCCAACTTCCGTTTTGGGCGATGTTAATAACCTTTTTCCGCACGTCAAACAAAATATACAAATCAAGAAAGAGGTTATTAATATGAAAAAGAATTTCAAGGAATACATATTTAAGTCGTTTATCGCTGCAGCTGCCGTAACAGTGGGAATCACGGGGCTTACGGGCTGCTCTCAGACCTCTGCGGAGGCAAAGTCGGACAGCATTTCCCTGACAAACGTTTCCTACGACCCCACAAGAGAGCTTTACGAGGCATACAACAAGATATTTGCCGAGCACTGGAAAGAGAAAACGGGGCAGGACATTGAGATAACTCAGTCCCACGGCGGCTCGGGCAAGCAGGCTCTGGAAGTTGCAAACGGTCTTGAAGCGGACGTTGTAACGCTGGCTCTGGAATACGATGTAAACGCTGTCCGTGATGCGGGACTTATCGAGGACGGCTGGGTAAGCGAGTTTGCAAACGACAGCGCACCCTACACCTCCACCATCGTTTTCCTTGTCCGCAAGGGCAATCCCAAGGACATTCACGACTGGGACGATCTGGTCAAGGACGGCATAGGCGTTATCACCCCGAACCCCAAGACCTCGGGCGGCGCACGTTGGAATTATCTTGCGGCGTGGGCATATGCCGACAAGCTTTACGGCGGCGATGAAGCTCAGGTCAAGGAATTTATCAAGAAGCTTTACCGGAATGTTCTTGTGCTTGACTCGGGCGCAAGAGGTGCGACCACCACATTCGTTGAAAACGGTCAGGGCGATGTGCTGCTGGCGTGGGAGAATGAAGCGTATCTCTCCATCAAGGACTATCCCGACGGATATGAGATAATCACACCGAGTGTCAGCATTCTTGCTCAGCCCTCCGTTGCTATCGTTGACAAGGTAGTTGACAGCAGGGGAACAAGAGATGCGGCAACCGAATATCTCAGCTATCTTTATTCCGACGAGGCGCAGAGAATTGCGGGCGATAACTATTACAGACCGTCCAATGAAGCTATCCTAAAGGAATATGCAAACACCTTTGACCTTGACATTAATCTTGTAAATATCTCCGATTTCGGCGGCTGGGACGCTGCTCAGAAAACCCATTTTGCCGACGGCGGCGTATTTGATGAAATTTATGAAAAAGCGGAATGATGTATGATGAAAAAAGCAAACAGGAGAGTTATTCCCGGCTTCGGGCTGTCAATGGGCGTTACCCTGACGCTGCTCAGCGTTATAGTAATTATCCCGCTGGCGTCGCTGGCAATATTTGCGGCGAATATGAGCTTTGAAGATGTGATCGAAACAATAACGAGGAAACGTGTGCTGGCAAGCTTCGAGGTAAGCTTTCTCACGGCACTTATCGCCTCGCTGATAAATGCGGTAATGGGAGTAATTCTCGCCTGGGTGCTTGTCAGGTACGATTTCCCCTTGAAGCGGCTGCTTGACGGAATGATCGAGCTGCCCTTCGCACTCCCCACCGCCGTTGCGGGAATTTCCCTTACCTCCCTTACGGCGGACACGGGGCTTATCGGCGGATTTTTTGCGAAATTCGGCGTGAAGATCGCATACACAAGGATAGGCATAACGGTGGCGATGGTTTTCATCGGGATACCCTTTGTGGTGAGAGCCGTTCAGCCCGTTCTGGAAAAGCTTGATTCGTCCTACGAGGAGGCGGCGGCTGTTCTCGGCGCAAGCAGGCGCAGGACATTCTGGAAGGTCATATTCCCCGAGATAATGCCTGCGGTGTTTACGGGCTTCGGTCTGGCATTCGGAAGATGCCTGGGCGAATACGGCAGCGTGGTTTTCATTGCGGGAAATCAGCCCTTTGAAACGGAGATAACTCCGCTGATAATTATGTCGGAGCTGCAGGAATATGACTATGCAAGCGCATCGGCAATTGCACTGGTAATGCTGGCGGCGTCCTTCCTGATACTGTTCCTTGTAAATCTCATTCAGATAAGAAATTCAAAGATACTTAAAGGGGGCGGTTCGGGTGCATAAGGAGTCAAGGCTTGTGAAATGGCTGCTTATCGGCATAAGCGTTCTGTTTGTTCTCCTTATGCTCCTGCTGCCTTTGATAACGGTAATAACAGAAGCGTTCAAGCAGGGCTTTGCGGTATATGCCGAAGCTGTTTCGGACAAATACACCGTTAAGGCGGCTCTGCTGACTGTTGAAGCGACGGTCATTGCGGTTCTCATAAACACGGTTTTCGGACTGTTTGCGGCATGGGTCATAACAAAGTTTCATTTCAAGGGAAAGAAGCTTTTAAGTACGCTTATTGACCTGCCCGTTACGGTATCGCCAATAATTGCGGGTCTGATATTCGTGCTCACCTTCGGTCGGCAAAGTGCCATTTATCCGCTGCTGGAAAGGTACGATATAAAGATAGTATTTGCAGTTCCCGGAATAATTCTTGCGACGGTATTTGTGACCTTCCCCTTTATTTCAAGAGAGCTGATACCCGTCCTTGAAGCACAGGGAACGGACGAGGAAGAAGCGGCTGCACTTATGGGCGCAAACGGCTTCACTATTTTCACAAAGATAACATTCCCCCATATAAAATGGGCGTTTCTTTACGGCGTTGTGCTTTGTGCGGCGAGGGCTATGGGCGAATTCGGAGCGGTTTCCGTTCTGTCGGGTCATCTGAGAGGAAAGACAAACACCTTGCCGCTGCACGTCGAGATACTGTTTAACGAATTCAGATACGTTCCCGCATTTGCGGTTTCGTCAATACTTGTGGTAATGGCGGTAGTTATCCTTATTGCAAGAAGCGTTATCGAGTACATAGGAAAGAGAGAGTCGGAAGATGTACGTTGAACTGAAAAATATAAACAAAAGCTTCGGCAGCTTCAAGGCTTCCGACAATGTAAGCTTCGGCATTGAAAAGGGCAAGCTTATCGGACTTTTAGGTCCCAGCGGAAGCGGAAAAACAACTATCCTCCGAATGATAGCGGGGCTGGAAACTCCCGACAGCGGCGAGATAATCATTGACGGCAAGGTGGTAAACGACCTGCCCGCCGCACAGCGAGGAATAGGCTTTGTTTTCCAGAATTACGCACTTTTTCGCTATATGACCGTTTTCGATAACATTGCTTTCGGGCTGAAGGTACAGAAAAAGGAGAAGGCGTTCATAGACGAACGTGTCAATGAAATGGTAAAGCTTATCGGTCTGGAGGGGCTGGAAAAGCGGTTTCCCAGTCAGCTTTCGGGCGGACAGCGGCAGAGAGTGGCATTTGCAAGGGCACTGGCTCCCAATCCGCAGCTGCTTTTACTGGACGAGCCCTTCGCTGCCATTGATGCAAAGGTGCGTCAGGAGCTTCGCAGCTGGTTAAAGGATATGATCTCGAAGCTGGGTGTCACAAGCATTTTCGTTACCCACGACCAGGACGAGGCTATTGAAGTCGCAGATGAGATAATCATTACAAACAAGGGTCGCATTGAGCAGACAGGCACTCCCGCCGAGGTGTACAGCAAGCCGCAGACGTCCTTCACGGCGTCGTTTTTCGGTCAGCCGTCCATATTCGGTGATTATAAAAGCTTTCACACCTTTGCCGAGGTTGAGGGTGCGGAAAAGGCTATTGTCCGTCCCGAATTTGTGAAGATATACAAGAAAAACGAGGTTCAGAGATACCGCAGCTCGTCCTCCGAGGGTGTTGTTGAGCGTATCTCGTTCAGAGGTTCCAGCATTGAGCTGGCAGTTCGTGTGAATGATGTTCTTATTACCGCAAGACGTGGATTTGACGAGCCGCAGATAGCAAAGGGCGAAAAGGTCGATGTTTTCGTTTACCGAATGTTCGTTACGGCGGGAGATAAGGCATATCTCCTTGAAAATGAAGCATTAAAGGAAGAGTCGGTATTCATTTAATAGAAAATTGGTGATATTATGAATTTTAACACAGCACTGCTTCATCAAAGCTTTAGCGGCGAAAGGTCAACGGGCGCAACGCTTACTTCCATATGTCCGTCAAGCGCATTTGCACAGCCCTCCGCAGAACGGCTTGAAGCGGTTTTCAACAACAAGGCTCCAGGTTACGCCTACACCCGCATAAGCAATCCTACGGTGGATTCCTTTGAACGGAGAATTGCCGCTCTTGAAAAGGGTATCGGGGCGGTTGCCTGTTCATCGGGAATGGCGGCGGTCACAATGTCCCTGCTGAACATTTTGCAGGCGGGGGACGAGATCATCGCAGGCTCGGGGCTTTTCGGGGGAACCATAGACCTGTTCACCGACCTTAAAGCCTTCGGGATAACGACAAAATTTGCCGAGGAGGTCACCGCAGAAAGCGTTTCGCAGCTTATTACGGATAAGACAAAGGCGGTATTTACGGAGCTTATCGGCAATCCAAAGCTGGACGTTGTAGATTTAAAGGCGGTTTCCGAAGCGGCACACAGCCGTGGCATTCCGCTGATCATCGACAGCACCACGGCTACTCCCTATCTGATAAATCCCTTCGATTACGGGGCGGACATTGTGGTTCATTCCTCATCGAAATACATAAACGGCGGAGGAAATGCCATCAGCGGAATTATCGTTGACAGCGGAAGCTTCAAGTGGGATATTTCCCGTTATCCCGGGCTTGCGGAATACGAAAAATACGGCAAGCTTGCCTATCTTGCAAAGCTTAGAAACGGTATCTGGAGAAACGTTGGCTGCTGTCTGGCACCTATGAATGCGTTCCTGAATTCCGTAGGTCTGGAAACGCTGGGGCTGAGAATGGAGCGGCTTTGCGAGAATGCCTTAGGGCTTGCGGAGTTTTTGAAAACCGTCCCCGATATGCAAGTCAATTATCCTGCACTTGCAGAAAGCCCCTATTACGAGCTGACCAAAAAGCAGCTTAAAGGCAAGGGCGGTGCGATATTAACTCTCAGAGCGGGCAGCAAGGAGAAGGCGTTCAAGCTGATAAACAATCTGAAATATGCCTGTATAGCTACAAATATCGGTGATGTTCGGACGCTGGTCATACACGCCGCAAGCACTATTTACACTCACAGCAGCGAGCAGCAGAAGCAGAGTGCGGGCGTTTATGATGACCTTATCAGGATAAGCATCGGCATTGAGGATATTGACGATCTTATAGAGGATTTCAGACAGGCAATTGAAAAAATATAGGAGGACGGGAACAATGGCAGTAGATTACGGAACCCTTAAAAAGGGCGGTTTTATGAGGCAGAAGCAGAAAAACAACTTCTCTCTCAGGCTTCGTGTGGTAGGCGGAAATCTCAGTGCGGTACAGCTGGCGAAAATAGCGGAGGTGGCTGAAAAATTCGGTGACGGTCACGTTCATCTCACCTCACGTCAGAGTGTGGAGATACCCTTTATCAAGCTGGACGACATTGACGCTGTTAAGGCGGCTCTTGCAGAGGGCGGCGTTGAACCGGGCGTTTGCGGACCGAGAGTAAGAACGGTCACAGCCTGTCAGGGAGAAGCAATTTGTCCTTCCGGCTGTATTGACACTTTTGCTTTGGCAAAGGAGCTGGACGAGAGATATTTTGCAAGAGAGCTGCCCCACAAATTCAAATTCGGCATTACGGGCTGTCAGAACAACTGCCTTAAAGCTGAGGAAAACGACCTTGGCATCAAGGGCGGCATAAAGGTAAAGTGGCGTGAAAGCGACTGCATAAAGTGCGGTGTCTGCGAAAAGGCTTGCAGAACAAATGCTATCTCCATAAAGGACGGCGTTATCTCCGTTGACGAGGAAAAATGCAACTTCTGCGGACGCTGCGTAAAGGCTTGTCCCACAGACGCCTGGGACACTGTTCACGGCTACATAGTTTCCTTCGGCGGACTTTTCGGAAACAGCATTAGCAAGGGCGAGGCTATAATCCCGTTCATAGAGGACAAGGAAAAGCTTATGAAGATATGCGATGCGGCTATCGAGTTCTTTGCCGAAAATGCAAATCCCGGCGAACGCTTCAAGTTCACTCTTGACCGTGTGGGACGGGAAAAATTCAATGAGAAAATTCTGGAGGTTTACAATGGCTGATTTTAACATAGATGACAAGGTTGACATTACCGATGTTGTCTGCCCGACAACATTCGTAAAAGCAAAGGTGGCTCTTGAAGAGCTGGACGACGGACAGATACTTGCTGTCAGAATGAATGACGGCGAGCCTGTACAGAATGTTCCGAGGAGCATCAAGGAGGAAGGTCATCAGATACTGAAGCTCATTGACAACGAGGACGGAACATACACACTTATTGTTAAAAAGGTGGGCGACTAAATGGCTGCAAGAGTAAGTGCGGATAATTTTGAAGCAGAGGTGCTGAAAGCCGACGGTATCGTTCTGGCGGACTTTTACTCCGACAGCTGCGTGCCCTGCAAGCGGCTATCTCCCGTTATTGCGGAGATAGAGGAGCAGTTCGGTGACAAGGCAAAATTCGTTAAGATAAACATTAACTTTGACGCCGAGCTTGCGGAAAAATACGAGGTGCAATCGGTGCCGACAGTGGTATTTTTCAAAAACGGCGAGGAGCTTTCCCGTCTGGGCGGCACGGTGAAAAAGGCGGATATTATTTCCGAAATAGAAAAATATTGATAAGGAGCAAATAACTATGTTGATCACAGTTGCAGGTACTAAAAAGGAATTTGAGGACGGTCTGACCGTTGCAAAGCTTATTGAGATAGAGAATGTGGAAACTCCGCAGTATGTTACCGTTACCATTAACGATGAATTTATCGAGAGCGGTTCCTTTGACACGACCGTTGTCAAGGACGGCGACAGCGTTGAATTTCTGTATTTCATGGGGGGCGGACAGTAATGGCATTTACAAACGAACAGCTTGAACGCTATTCCCGCCACATTATCCTGAAGGAGGTCGGCGCAAAGGGTCAGAAGAAGCTGCTGAACGCCAAGGTGCTGATAATCGGTGCGGGCGGTCTGGGTGCTCCTGCGGCTATGTATCTGGCGGCTGCGGGCGTTGGAACTATCGGTATTGCAGATGCGGACGAGGTTGACCTTTCCAATCTCCAGCGTCAGATAATCCATTCCACGGCGGACATCGGAAAGGCAAAGGTACAGTCGGCAAAGGAAACTATGGAGGCCATCAACCCCGATGTTACGGTGAAAACCTACCGTACATTCGTTACAAGCGAGAATATTAACGAGCTTATTGCGGACTACGATTTTATC
>JAEDOB010000304.1 GCA_016302225.1 Oscillospiraceae bacterium
TGGCACAAATGCCCCGATTGCGGTGCAGAGCTTGACAAGGCAGAGCATTCTTCCAATGCCGCCGCCACCGAGGTATCTCCCGAGGTCTGCAAGGACTGCGAATATGTAATGGCTCCCGCTCTCGGACATATTCACGAAAATCATCTTACATTTGTTGCAGAAGCCCCCAAAACCTGTACAACAGACGGCGTAAAGGCGCATTATGAGTGCGATTGCGGAAAGCTTTTTGAAGATGCGGCTGCTTCAACGGAAACAACTCTCTCACAGCTGAAAATACCCGCACACCACAGCTACGGCACAGAATGGGTAAGCGACAATGACGAGAATCACTACCACGTTTGCTCCGTATGCGGCGACAAGGCAGATATTACCGCACACAGCTTCGGCGACGGCGTTGTTACAGCCGAACCCACCGAGAAAACCGAAGGCGTTCTGACCTACACCTGCGAGGTCTGCGGCTATGAAAAGACGGAGTCTATCCCCGTTTTGACCGAGGAAGAAGCGGTAGTTTCCTTTGTTGACAGGCTTTATAAAAACATTCTGGGACGCACTCCCGACGAAAACAAGGATTCTCACGTTGACAATCTGAAGAACGGAAAATCCGCCACAGAGGTTGCATATGATTTCGTATTCAGCCCCGAATTCACCGAGCTGGACGTTACCAACGAGGAACGTGTCCGCATTATGTACCTGACCTTCCTTGACAGAGAGCCCGACTCCGAAGGTCTGGCGACCTGGACAAAGGTGCTTGACGAAAGCGGTTCTATCGGACATATCTTTATCGGCTTTACGCAGTCAAGTGAGTTTGGCGAGATATGCGATGAATACGGCATTGAACAGGGCACAATGGACTATACCGACCTTCCCGACGAAAACAGGGAGCTTATAGCCTTCATTGCAAGGCTTTACACAAAGGCTCTGGGCAGAGGCTATGACATTGACGGTCTGAACGACCATAAGAACGGCTACATTAACGACCGTGACCTTTACAAGCTGGCGTTTGACTTTATTTTCTCCCCCGAATATCTGGAGAAGGATCTCTCCGACGAGGACTTTGTGGAGAATATGTACGAGGTGTTCTTTGACCGTTCCTCCGACCCCGCAGGCAAGGCGGACTGGATAGGCAGGCTGAAAAGCGGTGCCTCCAGAGAGTACGTTCTGGCGGGCTTTGTTGGCTCGCAGGAATGCGCCGAGCTGGTAGCTAGATTTGGTATTTGACATATCCGAGGACACCCATTTATCGGCAGTAAACAAGGCTGATTCGGCTTATGCAGAGTCAGCCTTGATTATTTTTTTAGGGTGGGTAGAAATATATACCAAATTCAAATCCCATTCAAAGTAAAAATTTTTGTCGTTTACTATATCACTCATTTCCCTTGACTGCCGTCCAAATATCGTATATAATGGTATTAAGGAACCACTGACTAAATCAAAAAATATTTTTTCTTGTTACATAAGTGATGTATCTAGGTGTGTGTTCTCCCGCCTTCGGAGGGAGAACACACATTAATCAGTATTTCCTTATCACAAAAATCCGAAAGCAGGTGCAATAATGGAAGACCGAACCATAACATTCATATCCGACCGAAAGACCTATACTATCCGCGTCAGCGATATACTGTATGTATCAATGAAAAAGCAGGACGCATTTGTTCACGTTTTGGACGGGAGAGTACTCAAAACCCGAATAACCTTTGCCGAGTTCCGGGACGCATTGGGTGATGGCTTTATCAGGATAAGCCGAGGGTGCATTGTTTCCGCAAGGGCTATCCACAGCGTAAACGAGCGTGTGATCCTGTCAAACGGCGAATCTCTCAAATATTCCTCTCAGCGCAGAGAGGAGATATTGGAACAATTCCGCCAAAAGCAGCGCATTATCATCGAAAAGCTGGCGGACAATGACAATCCTACCAATAATGATGACTATCACGAGCATTACAAGTGCTTTGACAATATCCCCGTTGCCTTTACCGATATTGAAATGGTGTTCAATGATGACTGTCAGGCGGTGGACTGGATTTTCCGCTACGGAAATGAAGCCCTTGCAAGGCTGGAGAACTGTCCCCTTGAAAAGCTTATAGGCAATAGCTTCAGCAGCATTTTTTCGAATATGGACAGAAAATGGCTCAGAAACTATGAACGTGCGGTGCTTTACGGCGAATTTATTGAGCTTATCGACTACAGCCCCGAGATAGACAAGTATCTGCGGATAATATGCTTCCCCACCTTTAGGGGGCATTGCGGCTGTATGCTTTTTGACATATCCGAAGCGAATATCTCCGTCGAACAATCCGTTGCAGGAAAAGCGGTCATGATGTATTTAAGGACAATTACGGGCTGAAAACTCTCCCCAACTTGGAACGAACGGGCTGTTCGTTCCAAGTTGGGGATTATTTTCGTTCCAAGTCGGAAATTCGCTCGTTCCGTGTTATTTTGCGCA
>JAEDOB010000305.1 GCA_016302225.1 Oscillospiraceae bacterium
AGGATTTCAAGACTGCTCCCAACAAGTTCCACGCTCTTACCAGCAAGGACGAGATCGTATTCGCTCATGGCGCTCTCAAGGCTCTCGCTGCCGATATGATGAAGATCGCTAATGACGTAAGATGGCTTGCCAGCGGTCCCAGAGACGGTCTCGGCGAGATTACCATTCCCGAGAACGAGCCCGGCTCCTCCATTATGCCCGGCAAGGTAAATCCCACTCAGTGCGAGCAGGTTACTATGGTCGCTGTTCAGGTAATGGGCAACGATGTGGCTGTTGGTATGGCTGCAAGCCAGGGTAATTTTGAGCTTAACGTATTTATGCCCGTATGCGCTTACAACTTCCTCCAGTCCGCAAGACTTCTTGCCGAGTCCATCACCTCCTTCAACAAGAACTGCGCTGTAGGCATCAAGGCTAACAAGGAGAAGATGCACCACAATCTCCACAACTCCCTTATGCTCGTTACCGCTCTCAACCCCTACATCGGCTACGAGAATGCGGCTAAGACTGCCAAGAAGGCGTTCAAGGACAACATTTCCCTCAAGGAAGCCTGCGTAGAGCTTGGTTTCCTTACTGCTGAAAAATTTGACGAGGTGTTCCACCCCGAGCAGATGATATAATTTAATGAAAGGATAAAAGCTATGATTTACAGTTACTATCCGGGCTGCACTCTGAAAAACAAGGCTAAGGACCTTGACAGATATGCCCGTCTTTCCGCACAGGCGCTGGGCTTCACGCTTGAGGAAATCGAAAACTGGCAGTGCTGCGGCGGCGTTTATCCGATGGCAAAGGACGAGATCGCTACCAAGCTTTCCTCGGTAAGAGCCCTTGCCGACGCCAAGGCACACGGCAGAGACCTTGTTACTCTCTGCTCCGCCTGCCACAATGTTCTCAAGCAGGTGAACAACGATATGCTCACCGACGAGGACATCTGCACCAGAGCAAACAACTACCTGAAGCTTGACGAGGAATATCACGGCGAGACCAAGGTCATTCATTTCCTTGAAGTTCTTCGTGATGTTGTGGGATTTGACAAGCTCAAAGAGAAAGTCGTTAATCCCCTTACAGGCAAGAAGATAGGCGCTTATTACGGCTGCCTGCTCCTTCGTCCCGGCAAGGTTATGCAGATGGACGACCCCGAAAATCCCAAGATAATGGAGGATTTTATCCGCGCTATCGGCGCTGAGCCCGTTATCTATCCTATGAGAAACGAGTGCTGCGGCGGATATGTTGCTCTTGAGGACAAGGACGCTGCTGCAAAGAGAAGAAATGCTGTTGCTTCAAGCGCTGCAGGCTTCGAGGCTGAGATGATGGTCACTGCCTGTCCTCTTTGTATGTACAACTTAAAGAAGAACGACAGCAGCGTTCCCGTTTACTACTTTACCGAGCTGCTTGCTGAAGCTCTCGGCGTAAAAGATAACTAAGGAGGCAGGAAGATGGATAAAAAAGAAGAAATTCTCCGCATAAGCGGCGTCAATGTACGCAAGTGTATGCGCTGCGGCAAATGCTCCGGCACCTGTCCTTCCTATGACGAGATGGAATATCATCCTCATCAGTTCGTTTATATGGTAGAGTCCGGTGATATTGAGCCTCTGTTAAAGAGTGAGTCTCTTTACAAGTGCCTTTCCTGCTTTGCCTGCGTCGAAAGATGTCCGAGAGGCGTTGAGCCTGCTAAGGTAGTTGAGGCTGTTCGTCTCGCTGCCATAAGACAGAAGGGCAACAATCACCTCAAGGCAGAAATGGTTCCCGAGCTTTTAGACGATGAAACTCCTCAGCAGCTTCTCGTCAGCGCATTCCGTAAATTCAGTAAGTAAGGAGGAGAAAAATCAATGCATAGAATAGGCGTATTTGTATGCCACTGCGGTACAAACATTGCTGCAACTGTTGATGTCAAGGCTGTTGCCGAGGCTATGAAGCAGGAGCCGGGCGTAGTTTTCTCCGTAGATTATCAGTATATGTGTTCCGAGGGCGGTCAGACTATGATCCAGGACGCTATCAAGGAACAAAAGCTCACAGGCGTCGTTGTCTGCTCGTGCTCGCCCCGTATGCACGAGGCTACCTTCAGAAAGGCAGCTTCCAAAGCCGGCATCAACCCTTATATGGTGGAGATCGCCAATATCCGTGAGCAGTGCTCCTGGATACATAAGGATATTATGACTGCCACCGAAAAGGCTATCATTCTCGCAAGAACTGCTGTTGCAAAGGTTCAGCTGAACGCTCCCCTGGTTGCAGGCGAAAGCCCCGTTACCAAGCGTGCTCTCGTTATCGGAGGCGGTATTGCGGGTATGCAGACTGCTCTCGATATTGCTGAGGCAGGCTTTGAGGTTGATATTGTTGAAAAGCAGCCCACTATCGGCGGCAAGATGACTCAGATAGATAAGACCTTCCCCACTCTCGACTGTGCTTCCTGTATCCTCACACCTAAGATGGTTGACTG
>JAEDOB010000306.1 GCA_016302225.1 Oscillospiraceae bacterium
TTTATTGAGGTTTCCAAGCGTTTATTTGATGTGCCTAATTTTATCTAATACGCTGTTGTTGACGGTATTTTGAGATATTAAAGTCTGTTAAATCGGGTATTGACAGATTCCTTGCTTTGCCGCAAAAACGATGGGCAGTTGTCTTTCTTTTCTGCTTATGATGTGTCTAGGCTGAATTATTGGGAAACTAAAAAAAATCTTTCTGTTGACAAATTAGACAAAATGTGATATTATAATTCTATAAATTGATGAAAACCATTACATGCTCTTGCTGTAAAAAAACAGAAGTCTTTATGTGAGAGTTGTAATGTATGAATGATTTTTGCGATTTTGATAATATATTTAGGAAGTGATAAAATGAACTTAGGAAAGCTTTCTGCACTATCCTTCTGTCTTGCAATGTCTGTTTCATTTTTTTGCGGCTGTGTTGCAGAAACTGAGTCTAAAAGCTACGATGATTATGTGGTAAATACTGACGCAGAAATTAATGAACAAGATCAGACCGAAACAGTATCGGAGATCGGTATATCAAAGGAAAAGATAAATGTAGGAGTTCTGTACATATCCGACCCTGCCGAGGGCAGCGGATATTCCTTCACTCACGATTTGGGCATTCAAGGGATGCAGAAAAATCTCGGTCTTTCGGACAGTCAAATTCATCGCATCATTGTTGATGATTTGGATGCCGCTGCTACCGAGCAGGCAATAGATACCCTTGTGGGGGACGGCTGCAACGTTATTTTCACTACGAGCTGGGGTTATATGGAAACTACAGCTGCCTGTGCAGAGAAATATCCCGATGTGTATTTCTCCCACGGAACAGGCTATCTTTCCAACGGAAAGAACTTCACCAACTATTTCGGAAGAATATATCAGGCAAGATATTTGAGCGGCATCGTTGCGGGACTCAACACCGAATCTGACAAGATAGGATATGTTGCGGCAATGGGTACCGAAAGCTCCGAGGTAACGGGAGGAATTGACGCATTTGCATTGGGAGTTTATTCCGTAAATCCGGACGCAGAGGTTTTTGTCAAGGTCACAAACAGCTGGTATGACCCCGATCTTGAATCGCAGTATGCCTTCGATCTTCTTGACGCAGGCTGCGACGTTATAACACAGCACGCCGACACTGCTTATCCTGCCGTAAATGCAGAAAGCAGAGGTGCATACGCTATCGGGTACAATTCCGATATGAGCAAGGAGGCTCCCGATTCGGTGCTGTGCAGCGTTATCTGGACATGGAGTGCCTATTATACCGAAGCTGTTCAAAGTGTTATCAACGGCACATGGAACGGCGAGAATTATTACGGCGGACTTGCAGAGGGACTTGTCGGCTTAACGGCAACATCCGATTTCTGCAACCCCAAATGCGATGAAAAGGTTGCCGAGGCAACACAGAAGATGTTAGACGGCAGCTTTAATGTTTTTGACGGAGTGATCGAAACAAATACCGGCGAAACCGTGGGTGAGGAAGGCTCTACTCTCAGCGATGCGGAGATAACCGGTGGGATCGATTGGTATTTCAAGACCGTGACCGTGCTTGAATAAAGGAGGAATATGAAATGAAAGTAAGCATACTTGTAAAATTCCTCTGCGGAGCAGTTCTTCCTATTCTTGTTCTTGGCGGAGTAATTTATTACATTGCCGAAACTACATTCCGAAGCTCTGTTCTGGAGCAGGCTGAAAATGCCATGAGAAATACGGCTACCTGTACTCTTGCAGCTTATGAAACCAATTCGGGTGAATACTATATTTCCAAAAACGGTGACGTTTGGAAGGGCGGATATAATATTTCTCTTTCCGACAATCTTATAGACGGTATCGCAGGCGATGACGGAACAGTTGTAACATTCTTTTACGGTGCGGACAGAATAATGACCTCCGCCAAGGACAGCGAAGGCAGAAGGCTCCTTGACACTCCTGCAGGCGACAAGATAGTTTCCGAGGTGCTCGAGGGCGGAAACGAATATTTCAGCAGCTCCGTTTATATTGACGGAACGGTTTATTACGGATATTACATACCTGTATATCAGGACAGCGGCAGTTCACCCATCGGAATGGTTTTTGCAGGACAGATAAAGGAAAAGGTTGACAGCAGCATTGACAGTCTTATCCAAAAGATCCTTGTTGTTGTGTTCGCTGTTACGGCGGCAGGACTTATTCTGGCAGTATTTGTGGCAATGTCGGTAACGGGTGCCATAAATAAGGGCGTTAAAGTTCTCAAGGAACTTGCTGACGGCAATCTTTCGGCGGATATACCGAAGAGCATCACACACCGCAGAGATGAAGCAGGCGAGCTTGCAAAAGCGGTCGTTGATCTGAAAAATTCTTTGACTGATATCATCTCCCGCCTTAAAGCAAACTCGGATTCGCTGTTAAATGCATCGGAAATACTCAATAATATGGCGGCAAGGACTATGGATACTCT